>JAEUUB010000479.1 GCA_016787745.1 Cyclobacteriaceae bacterium | reverse complement strand
CCACTAATTCCGGTACCTACTACAATGGCATCGTAGGTATTTTCTTTTTGAGCATCGATATTCAAATTCATAGTTTACATTAAAGTTGAAACGAAGTTTAAGTTAAAACTATTTTGCCAAGAGTTTAATAACCGTTTGTCATATTTTCATAAAAACTAGACCAATCTCAAAAATACTTTGTCATTGCGAGCCCGCCTGCGTATAACCTCGTGCGGACGCTTCGGCAAAGGTAGTCGGTGACCCGCAATCTCAAGTCCAGGGCTTCTAATCGAAGATTCCGGCTCACGGCCGAAATGACAGATGCTTTTAAGAGTATTTTTGAGATAGGCTCTAATAATCCTCCACAATACCTAATCCAAAAAGTGCAAAATCGTACTTTACAGGATCAATTGAATCCAGCTCTCGCAGGTTTGCAGTTAATTCCAAAGCAGTTTGCCAGTTCATTCCTTTACGGGAAATTAATTTTAGCTTTCGTGCCACACGTTCCACATGAACATCGCACGGGCAAATAAGCTGCGCGGGTGAGATCTTTTTCCAGATTCCAAAATCAACACCTTTGTCATCTTGTCTAACCATCCATCGTAAAAACATACATAATCTTTTACAGGCGGACTTTTGAGCGGGTGTAGATACATGTTTTCTTGTTCGCGTGGGATAATCAGGAAGACTGAAGAATACTTTATGAAAGTTAATCAGACCTGTTTCAATGGTTTTTTCGGTGGCTGGAACAACAAACGCATCTTCCAACGAATTATGCATCTTGTAGTAAGTGGATAACGACTCAATAAAATACAATGTATCGGTTGAATTAAAAGTTCTGTGTTTAAAATGCTCGAAAGCTTTGAGATCGTTGAGGGTATGGTGAAGCAAAAAATCATGGGGCGCATTATCCATCAACCGCAATAATTCGTTGCATTTATTAATGATGGTTACCCGTTGTCCCCAGGCGAGGGTGGCTGCCAGAAAACCAGCAATTTCTACATCCTGTTTTTTATTAAATCGATGGGGAATACAAACTGGATCCGAT
>JAEUUB010000395.1 GCA_016787745.1 Cyclobacteriaceae bacterium | reverse complement strand
ATGGGTTTATTTGGTTTGGCGGCCATCACTACCGAAAAGAAAACAAAAGAAATCGGAATCCGAAAAGCACTTGGAGCCTCGGAAGGTCAGATCACCGTTCTGCTTTCCCGTAATTTTGCCTGGCTTATTGTTTTATCTTTTATTCTAATTAGCCCGATAACGTACTATTTTCTTCATAGCTGGTTACAACAGTTTGCGTACCGGATTGGAATTAATCCGCTTGTGTTTTTACTGGGAGGAGCCATTTCCATGTCGATAGCATTATTGACAATCAGCTATCACACAATACGTTCAGCCCGGGCAAATCCCGTTAAGGCGTTGCGATACGAATAAATTTATTCACTCCGCAACGATTTCACCGGATCATTGCTTGCGGCTTTAAACGATTGAAAACTCATTGTAGCCCACGCTATAAAGAAGGCTGCGATGCCTGCAATAAGATATAAGCCCACACCAACTTGAGTTTTATAAGTATAATCCTTCAGCCACCAATCAATGCCATACCAGGCGAGTGGGGCGGCCAATGCAAATGCTATAAGTACAAGTTTGCCCAATTCTCTAGAAAGCAGTATAACAATACTACTAATCCTTGCTCCTAAAACTTTTCGAATTCCAATCTCTTTCATTCGTTGTTCAGCGGTAAAAGAAGTAAGAGCAAACAATCCCAGGCAGGCAATAAGGATGGCAATTATAGAAAAGATTCCGAAAATTTTTCCAAGTCTGGTTTCTGACGCATACATGGTTCCAAATCTTTCATCAAGAAAATAATACGTGAAGGGTTGACCCGGTGCCATTTCTTTCCATTTTGATTCCACAAGCTCAATAACCTCTTTCGTATTTTGGGATTGAAAGCGAAAAGAGATGGGTCCTTCTGCGCGCTTACTTAATTCCATCATAAGTGGACTAACATTTTGTTTCAACGATTCAAAGTGAAAGTTCTCAACAATGCCTACCACGGTTAAACTTATTGGATGATCCTTATCAGGGTTGCCATCAGGACCGCTACCAAAACTTTGAATTTTACCACCAACTGGTTCACCATCAAAATTAAAGGACTTTACTGCCGCCTCGTTGATGATAACTGCCGATGAATCCGAAGGAAAATCTCTTGAGAAATCCCGCCCCTCTTTAATATTCATTCCCATCGTTTTGATATAGTCATAATCGATGCGCCAGTTTTGAATGCTCACCATATTTTCCTGAACTGCAGGATCGCGACCTTCTACCCACCATGGATTATCGCTTCGCCAGGTACCACTCACTGGTAGAAAGCCCGTCATGGTTGCGTTTTCCATTTTCCCACTGCGCATAATTTCGTCTTTAAAAGGAATGCGATTAGTGCCTAATGCATAAGCATCTTCGATCACAATTACCTGATCCTTATTAAAGCCAAGCTTTTTGTTTTGGATATAATTAAGTTGTCGGTTTACAGCCAGTGTGCCAATAACAAGGGAAATGGAGATAGTAAATTGAAAAACTACTAGCGCACTTCTTATAAAACCACTCTTCATGCCCAATGAAACATTTCCTTTCAGTACGTTAACCGGCTTAAATGCCGAGAGAAAAAAAGACGGGTATATTCCGGCCAGCAATCCAACTACCAGTGCTGCGGTTATAATAATAGCGTAAAGCATGGGTTGACCAAACGGAATGGAAAGCGTTCTTAAAGAAAGCTGATTAAAAAACGGAAGTAGCAAATAGGCAATACCAACGGCCAGTACAATAGATGCAAAAGTTAATAGAACAGATTCAGTTAAAAACTGACGCATTAAGTGCGAGCGAAATGAACCCATAACTTTTCGTATTCCCACTTCCTTTGCGCGATTAGCAGAGCGAGCCGTTGAGAGATTCATGAAGTTGATACAGGCTATTAAAAGAATAAATAATGCAACAGCCACAAACAGGTATACATAGGCCATGTCAAAACCGGGTTCAAACTCACCTTGCAGGGAACTTTTTAAATGAATATCCGATAAGGGTTGCAACGTATATTCCATTTTATTTCCGGCCGCAATAAATTTCTCTAATGTAAAATCTCCACCTAACACTTCCGCGAGTTGTGGCATT
>JAEUUB010000384.1 GCA_016787745.1 Cyclobacteriaceae bacterium | reverse complement strand
GGTGTTGATAAATTGCGAGCCGATTTTACAGACCTAATCCTTTAATATTATGAAAATTACTGTAGTGGGTGCCGGAAATGTGGGTGCCACCTGTGCTGATGTTTTAGCATACAAGGAAATTGCCAACGAAATTGTTTTAGTGGATATCCGCGAAGGGTTTGCCGAAGGCAAAGCACTGGATATCTGGCAGAAGGCGCCTATTAATTTATATGATAGCCGAACAATCGGGTCTACCAACGATTACGCAAAAACGGCTGGATCGGAAGTGGTGGTGATTACTTCCGGCTTACCTCGTAAACCAGGCATGACCCGCGATGATTTAATTACCACCAATGCGGGCATCGTAAAATCTGTAACCGAAAATGTAATCAAGCATTCGCCCAAGGCAATAATTATAGTGGTCTCTAACCCATTGGATGTGATGACCTACCAGGCACACATTACCTCTAAACTGCCCCGCACACGGGTAATGGGTATGGCGGGTATACTGGATACCGCCCGCTATCGGGCCTTTTTGGCTGAGGCACTAAATATTTCACCAAAAGATATTCAGGCTTTGTTGTTGGGAGGTCATGGAGATACCATGGTGCCCCTTCCTCGCTACACCACGGTGTCAGGTATTCCGGTTACAGAGCTTATTGCCAAGGATAAGTTGGAAGCGATTATCGAGCGTACCAAAGTGGGTGGCGGTGAGTTGGTTAAACTAATGGGTACTTCGGCCTGGTATGCTCCGGGTTCAGCCGCGGCTCAAATGGTGGAGGCTATTGTGAGGGATCAAAAGAGAATTTTACCGGTTTGCATGCAGTTGGATGGGGAATACGGAATTAAGGATTGCTACCTGGGTGTACCGGTGGTGTTAGGTAAAAATGGCATTGAAAAAGTAATGGAACTTGACTTAAACGATAAAGAAAAAGCGTTGCTCGAAACAAGTAGGATTCATGTGAAAGAGGTGATGGATGTATTGGATAAATTAGGATAAGTAATCTAACTCAAGGTAGAATTTGAAGAGGCTGTCTCAAAAGTCGAATAAGCTTGAAATGTCATTCCGGCCTTGAGCCGGAATCCCATCATCCACTTAAAAAACGGGATCGCGGGTCGGTGCCCGCGATGACCACATGACTTTTGAGACAGCCTCTTTTTTTTAAACCTCTTTTAGATTTTTCTCCCCAAATAAATAATTTCATTTTTAGAAATTCCGTATCGGTCAGATTGGGTTTTCGCAAATTCATTTTCTTCTGCTTTCATTCCGGCTCGTTCAATCCGCTTTGCATAATCTTTTCCAAACATGCGTACATGATCATCCTGGCCAAACGCTTTTTCGCGTTCGCGCGGATCAGTAATGGATGCATCTTCGTAGGTCACTTCAG
>JAEUUB010000367.1 GCA_016787745.1 Cyclobacteriaceae bacterium | reverse complement strand
TTTTATGTTTTTAATGCAAGGGGCTATAACTGAGAAAATAACCGGTAAATCATGGGCTGAGAATGTGAAAGAGAAAATCCTGGTGCCCTTGGAAATGACCCGGTCTAATTTTACGATTGCGGATTGGAAGAAGAGTGACGACATAGCTATAGGGTATGAATTGGAACAGCAGACCACTATAAAAAAAATGGACTACTATAACATTGCGGCCATGAGCCCCGCGGGTAGTATAAACAGCAGTGTTAATGAAATGTCAAATTGGGTGATCACCTGGATTAATGGCGGTAAATTTAAGGGCAAGCAACTGTTACCTGCATCGTATGTAACAGAGGCAATTAGTTCGCAAATGGTAGTGTCCCCTGCCTTGCCTGATAAAGGTATTTCAGATATTCATTTTTCCAATTATGGATACGGTTGGTTTATGGCCAGCTATAAAGGGCATTATCGGGTGGAACATGGAGGTAATATCGATGGATTTTCAGCAAGCACTTCTTTTTTCCCAAGTGATAGTGTCGGCATTGTTGTGCTGGTTAATCAAAATGGATCATCCGTGCCCAGTGTTGTGCGGAACATCCTTGCCGACCGGATGCTAAAGGTTGCACGAACAGATTGGAATAAAGATTTAAAAGCAAAACAGGACAAGGCATTGATCGAACAAAAGGAAGCACAAAAAACGAAGTCGTCCAGCAAGGTTGCGGGTACCCGGCCTTCCCATAGCAAGCAGGAGTTTTCGGGCCGGTACTTCCATCCTGCGTATGGTTCCTTTGATTTGGTGGTCGAACGTGATTCTTTATTTGCAAAATTCAAATTAACCAAACTTTGGCTGCGTCATTATCATTACGATGTGTTTGAATCCTTTGAAGCAAAAAACAAACTGGATACAACGGAGTCGCAGTTGCTCTTCAATTTTGCTACCAGCGATGGGGGCGACATTAGTAAAGTATCTCTTAAAATTGAACCAACGTTGGAACCCATTGACTTTAAGCGCACGCCTGTTAAAATGGATGTTGATAAAGCCACGCTGGAAAAATATGTTGGCGAATATGAATTAGGGGGAATGGTTGCCAGATTTTACCTAAAGGGAGGCGAGACCCTTTACCTGACTGTGCCCGGTC
>JAEUUB010000343.1 GCA_016787745.1 Cyclobacteriaceae bacterium | reverse complement strand
GCAAAATGAAACCCCACGCCCTGACCCACCGGGGCATAGTTGTTTAAAAGCCAAAGCCCGAGGGGATCAAAGTGTTTAGGTTTGGGTACTTTAGGCGATGACAAGGCATACTGATGGCTAAGGGCAAAGCAGGGAACCCTTCGTTTATGGCAAGCCCATGCCGTGATCGCTTCAAAATCATTGATAACCAAATCATATTTTCCCACAGGAAATTCCTTAATCTCGCGCACCACTCTCTTTGAACTGTTGTTCTTAAAGGTTTTCAAAAAATCTATCCCCCCCTGTTTGCCAAAGAAAAAACTAAGGCCCTTCGATTTATATTTAACAGGCATGGAAAGTTTGATATCGGCTTGTGCGCCACTCACAAACAAATCCACTTTTCCATAACTGGAAAGAAGAGGTGCAATTTCCTCCGCACGCGCGATATGGCCATTGCCGGTTCCTTGTATTGCATACAATATTTTCACCGCTTCGCCTTTAAAAGTTCCTTCGTCATCCTGTTAAAGATTTCTTTGTTGTCTAAATTCTTGAACCTGCCTGGGAGCTTGATCGATTGAGCCGCTTTGTCCTCGCGGTAGTTATAAATTTTCCATTCTCCCAGGTGGCATTCGAGAGCCGTTAAGTTTTCCACCCAGTCGCCCGAGTTAAGATACATCACAGTGCCCTTGTCAGTGGTTATTTTTTTCATGGCTGGTTTGTGAATGTGCCCACACACCACATAATCATATCCGTTATCGATAGCAATTCCCGCAGCAGTTAATTCAAAATTATCAATAAACTGCACCGCTTCTTTTACGCTGTCTTTTATGCGCTTCGAAAGTGAGATTTTCTCGCGACCTAATTTGTTCAACACAAAATTGGCAAACGTGTTTATAAGAATTAAAAGATCATAGCCCACGGCTCCCAGCTTTGCCAGCCACCGCGCGCTTTTCATAGTGATGTCAAAAATATCGCCATGAAAAATCCAGGCTTGCTTTCCGTTTACCTTCATCAGCAATTTATTTTCAATCCGAAACGAACCCAGACGGAAGCCAGCAAATTTTCTTAACATCTCATCGTGATTGCCGGTGAGATATATCACTTTGGTGTTTCGGGTCATTAACCCGGTAAGGTGCTTGATAACTTGCATATGGGTTTTTGGCCAGTAACGGGTAGAGAACTGCCACATGTCAATAATATCTCCGTTGAGAATTATCTTGCCCGGTTCAATGGATTTTAAATAGCGAAGCAGTTCGGTCGCATGACAACCGTACGTTCCCAGGTGAAGATCAGACAAAACGACAACATCCACGAAGCGCCTTTTACTTTTTCCCATGCAGTTTGTCCAGGTATCCCGTCTATAATGACGCGGAAAAATATTCCCTCTTTATAAATCATCGTTTACCGGGATGTTAGCTTATTGTTACCTGTTCAGGGACAGCTCGGTTATTTTTGAGATAGCTTCTACCTATTTGCTCAAAAAAAGGGTCTGGGTAGGATATGCAAACTCAATACCTTCGGCAGCAAATGATTTAAAAATTTGCATGTTGATGGTTTGCTGAATATCCATATACTGATTGTATTCGGAATTCTCGACAAAGTACACGACTTCATAATCCAGACTGGAAGCTCCGAACTTTTGAAAATGCGCCCGATCGAACGTTATGGAGGGTTGTGCCTCCACAATCTTTCTCACCAGGGCAGGAATCCTTTCAAGTAAATCCGGAGGCGTTTGGTAAATCACACCAAAAGCAAATACCACCCGCCTGCGCTCCATTCTTTTGAAATTATGAATGCGGGAATTGGTGAGATCGCTATTCGAAAAAATTAATTGTTCTCCGGTTATACTTTTTACCCGCGTAGTTTTTATGCCGATGTGCTCCACCGTGCCTTTCTTGTCATCGATGGTGATAAAATCACCTACTTCAAAGGGGCGGTCGAAAAAGATTACAAAATAGTTGAATAAATCGCCCAGTATATTTTGTGCCGCCAACGCGATGGCAATACCGCCTATTCCCATACCGGCAATAATAGCCGTAACATCATACCCGAAATTATTGAAGATGAAAAGCAAGCCAATGCTCCACAGCACAGCATTTACAATAAGCATTATGCCGCCCAACTGCTTTACTTTTTCATCGCCATCCTCTTTCGATTTGATAAAAGCCTCCAGCGAAAGCCGGACAAAAGAAGAAATAAGGCGCACCGCGTAGAAGGCGAGAATAACTACAAGCGTGTTGTTAATTAACTTATCTATCTGCTCAGAAAATGTGAGGTAGTGCAGGGCAAAATAAATAATGACAAAGTTTAAAATCGGTAAGCCAAACCGTTCAATCCCCGCAATCAGATAGTCATCAAACTTGGTCTCTGTGGTGGCTGTCCATTTTTTTAACCTGGCCAACAACTGCTTTCTGAACAGCCGGATAAGCGCAATGCCCACCACTACAATCGCCAGGGCTACCAAATAGTGTTGTATCGAATTTCCGTAATACGTTTTATCAAGAACTTCCATCATACTTCATCCTTCTGATTAATAGGCAAAAATAACAAGCTATCATCACTTACACGAATAATCACACAATAACCCGGCCTCTGAAAGAATATATTCCAAATCCAAGAATTCTTTTTCCTAATTTCCAGATTCAAATCTCATAATGCATGAAAAAATTTCTTTTCCTTCTGTTTATCGGGCCTATGGCCTTTGCTCAAACGCTCGCTCCCTTAACGGTAGAAAAAATAATGCGCGATCCGAAATGGATTGGAGTGGCGCCTTCCAACCTTACCTGGTCGGAGGATAGCAAACAAGTTTACTTTCAATGGAACCCCGAAAATAATTTGGGCGATTCGTTGTATGTGGTCTCTCTCACAAACCACACACCCCAAAAAGTAGCGGCCTCTGTAAGACGCACCCTGCCCCCCTCCGGGGGCGTTTATAACAAAACGTTTACCAAAAAATTATTTGAGAAAAATGGCGACTTGTTTCTTCTCGACCTGACCAACAATAAAACAACACAAATCACCAACACGCTTGATCGGGAAAGTGGCGCTGTTTTTTCTTTCGATGAAGCGAGCGTGCTCTTTACCTCGGGCGGTAATCTGTATCGCTGGCATCTTCAGTCGGGGTCCTTTGCGCAGCTTACCGACTTTCGCAAAGGATCGAAAAAAGCGGACGCTAAACTTAGCGAACAGGAAAAATGGTTGAAGAAAGACCAGCTTGCCTATTTTGAAATTTTAAAACAGCGTAGCGACACAAAGAAAGCCACCGATAAAAACAGAAAGGCCGATCAGCCCGCACGCCCAAAAGAAATTTATCTCGAAGAGAAAAGCATTGACAACATTCAGCTAAGTCCGGATGGAAATTTTATTACCTACCGGTTAACGAAAAGCGCCAGCAATAAAAATACCATCGTCCCCAACTACGTTACCGAATCTGGTTTTACAGAAGACATTCCGGCACGCACCAAAGTAGGCGCTACACAAAACACATCCGAACTGTTTGTCTATGATCTGAAGCGCGATACCGTGCTGGCTGTAAAAACCGATGACCTCGATGGTATTTTTGATGTGCCCGAGTTCATGAAGAACGTGGCACCAGAAAGTAAAGACCCGAAAGACAAAAAACCGGAAGCTCGTAAAGTTTCTTATTCCAATCTGATCTGGTCGGGGGATGGAAAAAATAATGTGCTTGTACTTCGTGCGCACGATAATAAAGACCGTTGGATTGTTTCCCTGGATCCGGCTTCGCAAAAACTAAAACTTATTGATCGCCAGCATGACGATGCCTGGATTGGCGGACCCGGCACCGGTGGCTTTTTCGGAGGAGCCAATGTGGGTTGGTTAGCCGATAACAAAACCGTTTGGTTTCAATCGGAAGAAAGCGGGTACTCGCATCTTTACGTGGCCGATATCACCACGGGCAAAAAGAAAAGCCTCACCGCGGGCAAGTACGAAGTTCAATCGGTAGATCTCTCGCGCGACAAAAAATTCTTCTACCTGATTACCAACGAAGTTCATCCCGGAGAAAAACAGTTTTATAAACTCCCGGCAACGGGTGGCAAAGCCGAAAAAATTACATCCATGACGGGCGCGCACGAAGTGTCGCTCTCGCCTGATGAAAAATGGATTGCCTACCGATACTCGTATAGCAACAAACCCTGGGAATTTTATCTTCAGGAAAACAAAGCGGGCGCCAAACCACAACCCATAACACATTCGCTTTCCGCTGAATTTAAAAGTTATGCGTGGCGCGATCCCGAAGTTACCACTTTTAAAGCCCGCGATGGTGCGGATGTTTACGCGCGCGTTTACAAACCCGAAAAACCAAATGGGGCGGCCGTTGTGTTTGTGCATGGCGCAGGGTATTTGCAAAACGTGCACAAGTGGTGGAGCAGTTATTTCCGCGAGTACATGTTTCACAATCTATTGGCGGATAAAGGATACACCGTATTGGATATGGATTACCGCGCCAGTGCAGGGTACGGCCGGGATTGGCGCACAGGCATCTATCAGTTTATGGGGGGGAAAGATTTGACTGATAATGTAGACGGTGCCAAATGGCTTACTGAAAAATACAATGTCGATCCAAAACGCATTGGCGTGTATGGCGGCTCGTACGGAGGTTTCATTACGCTGATGGGTATGTTTACCACACCCGATGTGTTTGCGGCCGGGGCAGCCTTGCGTCCCGTTACTGATTGGGCGCAATACAATCATCCGTATACCGCTAATATTTTAAACATCCCGTATCAGGATAGTCTTGCCTATGTAAAAAGTTCTCCGCTCTATCATGCCGAAGGATTGAAAGGGCATCTTTTAATTTGCCACGGCATGGTGGATGTAAACGTTCACTTTCAGGATGCGGTAAAACTTTCGCAGCGATTAATCGAGTTAGGCAAAGACAACTGGGAGTTGGCTGTGTATCCCATGGAAGATCATGGCTTTGTAGAACCCAGCAGCTGGACAGACGAGTATAAGCGAATTCTGAAACTGTTCGAAGAGAATTTAAACTGAGATAGACTTACTCTTACTCAAAATGAAATTATCAGAAGACTA
>JAEUUB010000325.1 GCA_016787745.1 Cyclobacteriaceae bacterium | reverse complement strand
TTCCTTACCGGATGCGTATAAGTCCATTGCAGAAGCTTTCATTCACGCAGGCGCGGAGAATGATTGCAAGGTCAACTTAAAGTGGATCTCGTCCGAAGATATTCATCACGATACAGTTGCTTCCATTTTAGCAAACCTGGACGGTGTTTTGGTTGCCCCTGGTTTTGGGGAGCGAGGATTGGAAGGTAAAATTGAAGCCATCAAGTTCGTGCGTGAAAATAAAATTCCGTTTTTAGGAATTTGTCTCGGAATGCAATGCGCGGTGGTCGAGTTCTCGCGGCATGTCTTACATCTTTCAGATGCCAGCACCACGGAGTTGAATCCGAAATCAAAACATCCTGTCATCGATATGATGGAGGAACAAAAGAAAATTACCAATAAAGGTGGTACGATGCGCCTGGGCGCTTACACGTGCAAAATAAAAAAAGGATCGAAGGCCTTTCAGGTGTATGGAGATACAACCATTCAAGAACGGCACAGGCATCGGTATGAATTCAATAACAAGTTTCTGGAGCAGATGGAAGAAGCCGGCTTAAAAGCAACCGGGGTTAATCCGGATACCAATCTGGTTGAGATTGTTGAGCTAAAAGATCACCCCTGGTTTATTGGCGTGCAGTATCATCCGGAATTAAAGAGCACGGTCCTCAACCCGCACCCGCTGTTTGTCAGGTTTGTTGAAGCTGCCATGAACCGGAGGAAATAAGAGAGAGAATTTAAGATTTAAATAGGATTAGGAAATAAGGATTAACGTTTATCATGGATAGAAATTCAGCCATAGGACTTACACTCATTGCAGTATTGCTTTTAGTTTATTTTAATTTTTTAGCCCCCACCCCGCCCATGCCGGATGCGAGTCCTGCGCAGGTTACCACTCCCGTTACAGAAGGTGATACTTTAACCGCCACAACTGAAACCAGTTTGCCATCCGGAGACGTATTGCAACAATACGGAAGTCTATCCACCGCGCTCACCGGAAATGAATCCTTAACTACGGTAGAAAATGCAGACCTGCGGGTTCAATTGTCCAACCAGGGATTCATTAAAGAAGTAGAGCTAAAGAAATTTAAAACCTACTCGCAAACCCCGCTGTACCTTGCCCAGGGTGGCAACAACCGCTTTTCGCTTCAGGCGACTTATGAGGGCAAAGAGATCGATCTGTATAAACTTTTCTATTCGGTAAGCACCTCCAAAAAGAACGATACCACGCACATCAGTTTAACAGCCAACACAGGCGGTACCGGGTATGTTAAACATATTTACTCCATCCCACCCGCGGGCTACCAAATCGGGTATCACATTCAAACTTCGGGCATTGTGCTGGGTGGAAAAAACCTTACTTATCGGTGGAACGATCAGGTTCCTTTGCAGGAAAAAGCAATTGCCGACAGCCGCACGAAAACCACCATCAACTATTACACCGTTCAAGGCGAATTTGATAATCTCTCGCAAACATCCAACGATTTGGAAACGGAAGCCCTGGCCACGCCACTCAAATGGGTATCCATTCGTCAAAAGTTTTTCATTTCCGCCATTCTTGCCCGGAATTCCTTTTCCGGTGGTGAAGTTAAAACCGTTGCCAACGTTAATGATCCTGCCATTGTAAAAGAGGCTACGGTTGAACTTTATATCCCTACGGAAGATGTTTCGACCCATAAAGCCTCCTTTGCATACTATTTTGGTCCCAATGATTATAATTTACTTTCGGATGTGGCCGAAGGTTTTTCGCGCAACCTTGATTTGGGATGGCCGCCCATGCTGTGGATTAACAAGTTTGTCATCATCCCCATTTTTAATTTTCTGGAAGGCTTTGTCAGCAGCTACGGGTTGATTATTGTTTTGCTCGTTTTGTTTGTAAAGATCCTTTTACTCCCGCTTTCCTACAAATCCTATTTAGGGATGGCGAAAATGAAACTGCTCAAGCCTGAGTTGGATCTCATTAAAGAAAAGAATGGGGATAACATGACTCAAAATCAACAAGATCAAATGAAGCTGTATCAACAAGCGGGCGTAAATCCGTTTAGCGGTTGCATTCCGTTATTGCTTCAGATGCCGATTCTTTTTGCCATGTTTTATTTCTTTCCGGTTTCTATTGAACTACGACAAAAATCATTTCTGTGGGCTGAGGATTTATCAACGTATGACTCAATTATTAACCTGCCTTTCACCATTCCCTTCTATGGCAGTCACGTAAGTTTATTTGTGCTTTTGATGACCGCGTCAACCTTGATTTATCAATGGCAGAATAATCAATTGTCCAATGTTCAGGGTCCCATGAAAACCATGGGGATGATCATGCCCGTTATTTTTATGTTTGTTCTAAACTCCTTTTCGGCCGGCTTGAGTTTCTACTACTTTGTTTCAAACCTTGTTACGTTTGCGCAGCAGGCTATCATCAAACGTTTTGTTGATGAAGATAAGATTATGGCTGTGATGGAAGATCACAAAAAGAAAATGCTTGCCGGTGGAGGAACGGGAAAAAAATCAAGCTTCATGAGTAAGTTGGAGCAGGCCATGAAAGCCAGTGAGGAAGCCCGCAAGGCCTCCAAAAAGAAGTAAATTAGAGTTCAAAAGCCATGAATATCGGCTTTTCAGCAACTTGATACATCCACACATTACCCTATATTTGTAGCCCCGATTAAGTCGGGGTTATTTTTTTAACTGAACAACCACAGAAACCTAAGAATGGGTAAAATTATCGCCATTGCGAATCAAAAAGGAGGCGTAGGTAAAACCACAACCGCCATCAATCTGGCCGCCAGCCTTGCCGTGCTTGAGTGCAAAACCCTTTTGGT
>JAEUUB010000310.1 GCA_016787745.1 Cyclobacteriaceae bacterium | reverse complement strand
CATACAATCGTACAGCGATTACTCCACACCCGGTGGAAAAACGCAAACCGCCATGGACTTTCGCGTGTCCAAGTCAATCATGAATGATCGGTTGTCTTTTGAAGTGGGTGGCGATTTTAATCTCAATCAGGATCAGTCAGGCACCAACACCGGCAAAAATTACCGGGGCGATTTCGCCATCATTTATGATTTAACCGGTAAAGGAGACAAGCAACTTAAACTTTTCAACAATCAAACCTATGATATAATCTATCAGGAAATCAGAAACACGGGCATTTCGTTAGTTTTCATTCGTGAATTTGAGAGCAAAGAGCGTAAAAACATTCGCAAATGAAGCGCTTCATCCTCCATAAAGTATTTTTTATTTCTGCTCTGGCACTGGCAAGTTGTACCGGGATGAAGAACATCTCATCTGAGAATCCGCTTTACATTGGCCATCAAATAAAAGTTAATGCAAAGGGAGATGAAAAAATAAAACTAATGCCTGCGATAGGTGACGTATTAAAGCCAAGGCCGAACAATAGACTTTTGTGGATGAGACCTGGCGTGGCACTTGCCAATACGATTTCAGAATCTGCGAAAAAGAAAAAATTCTGGAAGAATAAAATTACAGACCCGGTATTGCTCTCACAAACGAATCCACGACAGGTTTCAGCAGCCATTCAAAACAGAATTTTTCATAATGGCTATTTCCATAATAGAGTAACATTCGATACCATAAATTTTGGTGCCCGAAAGGCAAAATATAAATATACAATCACCCTTGGGGAACCCTATCGGTTCGAGTCCATTGTTTATCCCCAGCCCGACAATGACTTGACTCGAATAATCAGCGACTCGCAGCAGGAATCTTTATTAACGAAGGGTGCTATCTATACGTTAGAAGCCGTTAAGAATGAACGAAGCCGGATTGACTTAAACCTAAAAGAAAACGGGTATATCTATTTTAATCCCGAATTTATTACACTTAAGGCCGATACGGCAACGATGGCTCATCGTGTTAATGCTCAAATAATCCTTAAACCCGAAACGCCACCCGAATCCAGAAAGGCTTATACCTTACGAAAGATTTTTATTCATGACGATTTTATACTTGACAACACGCCAGCCGATACACTTCAGTTCGACAATTATTATCTGATCTCACATAACAAGGCGCTTCGGTTTGATGTGCTTCAACAAGGGGTTTTTCTGAAGCCGGGAGAAAGATTTGCACAATCAAATTACATGCATACCATTCGGTATATGAATTCGCTCCCTATTATACGAAACGCGAGCATTAAGTTTTTACCGCAAGAAAATAGCAATGAACTGGACGCCACTATCTACCTGGCACAACGAAAGCGGTATGCGTACACAGCCGAATTTAATACCATCTATCGTTCGACAAACTATTTTGGCCCTGGTGTGATATTCAGTTACACAGATCGAAACCGAAATAAGGCTGCAGAAATGTTTAAAGTAAATCTGAGAGGCAGAGTGGAAGTGCAAATTGTAGATAATGAAGTAAACCCGGCTTACGAATTGGGAGTAGAGGTTAACTATTCGCTGCCCAAACTTTATCCGGGATTTCTATTTAACAAGGACAAAAAAAATCTCTTAAAAACAAATATCTCGGCCGGATACAACTTATTTAACCGGCTCGATCTTTATCGATTGAATTCCACCTATACAAACTTCGGGTATCGCTGGAGCAAAAAAGATCGCATCAATCATTCTTTTAATCCTGTTGAAATCGTCTTTACTAAAATACCGGAAGACTCTCAGTCCGATGAATTCAAAGACTATTTGCAGGAGAATCCGGGCGTGCAACGAAGTTTTGATGAACAATTTATTGTCGGCATGGGATATGAATTTACTTTTCAATCCGCGGCCGATCGATCGAATGAATTTTTCTTCAGAGGTGGAATTGACGTGGCCGGAAATCTTTTGAATGGCTTGTATTCGGCAGCAAACGCATCCAAAGATTCACTGGGAAGATATACTTTGTTAGGGATTCCCTTTTCGCAATATCTAAGACCCCGGGTTGACATTACATACAACTTCAAGTTAAATCAGCAATCAAAATTTGTAACGCGGTTTAGTGCGGGCATTGGCTTGCCGGTAGGCAACTCAGATGTTATCCCCTACATAAAACAATTTTATGTTGGAGGTACCAATAGCCTGCGCTCATTCATTGCACGATCCGTTGGGCCCGGCAGTGAAATACCTCCAGAAGGATATAATGACCTGACAGGAGACATTCGTTTAGAGGGCAATCTGGAATACCGGTTTGATGTTTACGGAAATCTGAAAGGCGCGTTGTTTATGGATGCCGGGAATGTCTGGTTAACGAAAGAAGATCCCTCAAGACCCAACGGAACATTTCATTTAAACACCTTTGTTGATCAGATAGCAATCAGCTCGGGGTGGGGCTTGCGCTGGGATTTTAGTTTTATCGTGGCCCGGCTGGACTTTGCCTACACATTGCGTACACCCTATTTACCTGTAGGTGAAAGATGGGCCACGAGCATTAATTTTTGGAATCCTGCCATTAACATAGCCATCGGATATCCATTCTGATATGTAATAAGGTTTATTAGGGTTGTAGGAGTGAGCCTAAAATTTCAATTTTAGAATAGTAACTTTCTCCAGACTTTCACTTTTTATTGGAGCCACTTTATATTCACCCGGAATCTCTTCCCAACCATTATAAACCTGACCCTTAATGTAATACCGGTTGGAACTGGTTGGGGTCGGGGTTGTATCTGAATTAAATACCTACCAGTTGAATTACGACCATTGCTGAATTGCTACTCTGATGCTTCGAAAAATCAGGCTACGGTTTTGAACTATCCTTTTTCTGAATATCCTCTACTTGCCGGATAAAGCGTGAGATCGTTTCATCGGCCGCGGATCCATAGGAATCAATCAAAGTTCCCTTCTTACCATCCTTCGTTTCTATCAGATAGAGAATGGAATTATCTTCCGGATCACTATAGCCCTCGAAACGATAAAAATTTGAAATCACGATTTGATCAGGTTTATAAGGATGCCCTGTCTTTTCACTGGTCAATCCTCCTTTCACCATTCTAAAGTTTTCCTCGTATCCCTGACTGATGGCCTTATCCACTTGTTCGGAAAGTGTGGTCATCTTTTCTGTAACATCTTGCTCTTTCATAACAGGTATTTTAAAGTTCGCCTTTATCGGCTAGTTTCTTCATCTTCTTATTTGCATAAATGGCCACTTCCACTCTCCGGTTTTTGCGTCTGTCTGCATCTGTATCATTGGTGGCAATGGGTTGAGTCTCTCCATATCCTTTTGTTGTAACCCGGCTGTTTTGCACACCCCGTTCTGTCAGATAGTGAAATACACTGCGGGCTCGCCTTTCAGACAAATCCAGATTATAACTGTCACTTCCTGTATTATCGGTATGCCCTTCAATTAATACTGAAGTATCATCATACTTTATAATTGTAGACGAAAGCTTGTCGAGATTTACACGTGTTTCCTCCGACAGAGAAGTAGAGTTGACATCGAACTGCATTCCCGAATTGAATGTAATAAGAATACCCTCCCCTACCCGCTGCACGCTAGCACCTTTCAAATCTCTCTTCAATTCTTCGGCCTGCTTATCCATGTGGTTACCAATAAGCGCACCCACCGCACCTCCTACAGTAGCGCCAATAATAGCGCCTACTGCCGTGTTATCTGAACTATGTCCGATCACAGCGCCCAGTGCGCCACCGGTACCTGCACCAATGGCACCGCCTTTGGTGGTATCGGTGGCGTTACAACTCACCAAACTCTCATTCAGAATCACCAGGCTCATCATCATCAATCCCATTCGAAACGAAATTCTTCCCTTAGTTTTCATTGTTCGGTTGTTTATGTGTATTCTGTAAGGCCATGTCAAGTTTCTCATTGAGGCGTTCGCACTCAACTTTTATTTCACTCCAGGTATTTTTCGCTCCTTGCTGAATATCATCCCAGGTGCTTTCACTGGACCGGTCAATATTATCTAGCGTTGTTTCTACCTTTTGACGATGTTGGATCAGCTCTTTCTTAAGGGATTCCAATTCTTCTTTGGATTTATCCTTAGCCCCTTCAAGCTCTTTTGAGATTTTATCAAGTTTTACATTGATATCATCGCGCAACATTCTTAAATCTTTCGCGATTTCCTGCTTTTGATTTTTAATATCTCGCTCAATTTCCTCCTGCGCCAGTTCCGCTTTATTATCCCCGGAAGGAGAGCAATTTATGACCACAGGAACGCTGATCACCATGCAAATGACTATAATTAGCTTTTTCATATCTAGTTAACTGTCTAAATTTTTACCCGATCGCTGGCATTTGCGATCGCTCCTTTTCCGCGCTTGGCCAGTTCATCAATACTATGATTGTATTTTTCTTTTAAGGTATCCACAGAATCTTCCACAGAATGCTTTAAACCGCCCATTATTCTTTTTGACTCGCGCATCAGTTTCTTTCTAGTTTGCTCACCGCTGCGAGGCGCAAGCAAAATACCTACTGCTACACCCACTGCCGCTCCGGCTAATAATCCACCTATTAAGTTTTTCGCTTCCATAACATAATCTTGGTTTTAGTTATGTTCCTACACTCTGCAAGAACTTCAGGTAGGGTTAAGAAAATTAAATGCCAGAGTGTGGGCATACCTCAAGGCGATGAAAAGCCAGAATAAATAATACGGGCGAGTAATAAACTCTACACATTCAGAATAAATCACCACAGTTATCTTCACGAATCAATAGCCTGGTTGCGATAATGCATTAGAAATCGATACGATAAAACTCTCTTAATCGGTGGCATGAATTTGAAGCAGGTGATAGAAAAAAAGAGTTATGAAAAAAACATGGGCTAACTACCGGGAGTATGAAGTGCAGTTCTTTCGGGCTATCAAAAAGGAATTAAATTTTAGGTCGACACAACAGTTGGTAAACGCTGTGCGGTTAGTGGGAACCTCCATTCGAAAAGGTACGGACCCATCCCGACTAGCGCTTATTCTCAACTATCTCCCCGACACAGTTCGATGGATTCTGGTTGGCAACGAGCAAAAGTTAGAGTCGCATAAGGCTATTCGCCATTTAGATGAATTGGTGGAGAATGTCTATGCAGAAGATTCACGATCTGAAAACCGGATGTTTAAAAATGAAATTGACGCCTTAAAATCAACGTTGGTTATTGTAAAATACTTTACAGATCTATTCGACAAACTCAATGTAAATATTTTTCCTTACCCTTTATGTTGCGAATGCCAACAAGCAGTGGCAGGAGACCCCATTTAAAAAATGTAGTAAAAACAAATTTTAAACTTAAACCCACATATTATGTTACGTTATGCTGTTATTTTCTTTGTGATTGCTATTGTTGCTGCCGTATTCGGCTTTGGAGGTATAGCTGCCGGTGCAGTTTCAATTGCAAAATTTCTATTCTTTCTATTTATCGCGCTTGCTGTACTCACCCTCTTGTTTGGTGCGTCTCTTTTCAAAAAGTGAAGCGAAAATAAAAATTCAGGTTTTGACTCCAGAACGCGCTAAGAATATAGCCAACTGATCCAACCACAAATAAAAAAACCTCCCCGTACGGGGAGGTTTAAAAAAGCAAACCAATTATTGTGTTACTGACTGGAGGCCCCAAACCTCTATTACACTTCGTTGGTCTGACTTTATTTTTGTGTTATACCAAAAAGTAATTTTTTCGATCGTCTGGCGATCCCCCTTTAAATCAATTTCCGCTCCATCGGCTGATTCAGAGAGGTTTTTTGGTAATTCAACGTCTTGTTTCTCGCCATTGGTGAAATACACCGTTGATTTATAAACATTCACCGCTCCTTCTTTCACCTTGATTTTAATGGCGGAAAATTCTTCCGTTTTATTTTGCAACGTGATGTTGTCATGATCCAGCGTATAATCAACAACGCGGCTACCCAACAACGTCCAATTGGCCATTAATTTAGATTGCGCCTTTACAGCGAAGAATGCGATTGCCACAAATGCCAAAATAGCAACAAACACTTTTTTTGTCGTTTTCATAATTTTCAAAATTTCCGTGTTAAACAATTTGATTATTCCTGATTTTCCGGTTCGCGGGTAGACACCTTTTTATCCTGACGATTCGTGCTGATATAGGCGGTTGAATTATCTTCCTCGTCATCCGCATTGGTTATTCTTTTTTGCTCGTCTTCATTTAAGCCCCTTCGGTTAAAGGGTATAGGCTGCTTTGACTTACTCGGATTGCTCCTTTCGTGATTTTGATTTTTCTTGCTTGTATTCATTGTATTAAATATTTAAGTGAAACATTTGCCTTCACCACTTGAAAAAATGTGCCAGAAGTAAAATCTTGGAAATTTTAAATAAAATCGGGATCTGAAAATTGCCGGTGAGTATTTTACAGGATAGCGTGTGGAAGCTCAACCTCACCGGGTTGGATTGTCAGTGTGAAAATTGCTTAATGATTTCAAAGGCCGACTTATACTTGTAGGCTTTGTGGCCAACTATTACTATTGGGGTTGCCAGCAACATAGGGTTTTGAGTTAATAAGGTTAATATATCTCCCGGGTCCATCATTCTGCACTGAAGGAGATTTTGTAGCGGAGTCCGGTCCATATAACTTTCATCTACTAATTCAACTATGGGCAAGGCCATCTTATCAGCTATTTCGGCCAGTTGCATTTCTGTAAGAATCTGCCGCTTCAGGTTAAGATTTTTGGTTTTAAACCTATCGGAAGCTTCAACAAATGCCAGCATCTTCTTATCTTCTGATTTATCAGAATGATAGATCAACGTAAGTTCATTTTCCTCATTTTCTATCATAACCTCATATTTTAACGTGCCAAAAATGCCGAGAACATCCAATGATGCTTCTCTATCTTATTAATATATCCCTTTACCATACTTTCCGTTCCCGAATCCGTATGGTGGGAACAAATACTCACAACCTCTTCCATGTATTTTATCAGAATGGTGTAATCGCTCAGCATTTCGCGAACCATGAGATCCGAGTTTAATTCCGTTGAGGTTTCTTTAATTTCCGAAGCGTGTAAGTATTGCTTCAACGAACTTAATGGCGCCTCGCCAAAAATCCGGATTCGCTCAGCGATAGCATCAATATGCATGAGTGCTTCTGTGTATTGCAATTCAAACTTTTCATGCAAATCAAAAAAATCAGATCCTTTCACATTCCAATGAAAGCTTCTTAATTTTTGATAGTGAACTGAATAGTTCGCCAGCAAAGCATTGAGGCATTTGGTAATCTCGGTTACCTGCTTTGAACTCCACCCCATTTTTACCGGCTTGGCTTTGGCCAGGTTATTATCCAATTGTGTGGTGGCCACATTGGCAATTTCTTCTTCCTTACTCATATCGTTTTCTGTTAAAGAATCTTTTTATTCGTTCAAAAAAGATTCTTGGTTTAAAACCTTCGCCCATCCAGATCTGCATGAAAGCTCTTGGATCATTTGTACTGGCGTTCCGCTTCGCAAAAGCGGCATAAGGTGCTTTTCCCGATTTACTTTCCTGATTTGGATGCACAATCTGTGGGTTCATTTCTCCTTGTCCTTAAAATACAGGCCCCAAAATGTTCTCTTAAAAGCCACCGGTATGAGGCCCCATAAAACCGCCCCAATACATTGCGGATGTCTTGAACTCATGCGCGTTGGTTTTAGGCCAATGATCTTTATCGAAGCCCGGAGCTCTTTCAAGTGCCTCGCGGCTTTGATCCAGTTTAAAACACTCCTTCTCCGTGTCAAGTGAAAGGAGTGAGTACGGGATGGCAAAATACTTTTCGCCTATACCCAAAAATCCGCCACATTCGATAACCGCATATTCAATTGCCCCGGTATTTACATTAATCATAATGTCTTTAACCTCGCCAAGTTTATCATCGGCCTTGTTAAACACCTTATTGGCCAGCAACGAAGTAGCCGTTAGGTATTGCAAGGGTGTATTCGCATTTGGACCATCTTCATTTTTTCCCGTTAGATTATCCAAGATCACTTCCGTTTTCATATTTTATTACTTTAAGGTTTTTTTACATAAATTATTTCCAATGCCCCTTCACATATCGGTATTTTCCTCTTACAGGAACATAATGGCCGGGCACCCAAACCCTTTGCGGCCGGGGCTTAACATATCGGCCATCAATCCACACGTATTGATGATTCCGGTAGCCATAATGTCCGTTAATCCATACCAAATGAGGTGATGGCGCCACCGGAATTACTTCGATCCGTGCCGCAGGGGGTGGTTGTTCCACTAACCCAATCGTACAACCCGATAATACCGCAGAGATTCCGATTCCAAATATTATCTTATTTATATCCATCTCGATCTGTTATTAGTAAATGACTTTGCTGAAGTTTTACCTGCTGCAGGAATTGACTCAAATGCCGGTTGAACTCCAGCGGATTATCCACATTTGATAAGTGAGCCGCGTCTGAAATTATATGAAGGGTTGCTCCCTTTATTTTTGTCTTCATAAACTCTGATTTCTCCAAGGGAATAACTGTATCTTCTTTCCCAGCCATAATAAGAGTTGGAACGTCTATACGATCCAGTCCCTGGCAGGTCTCTTTTCGATTCGCCAAGGCCATCAAAGAATCGCAAACTACTTCTACAGAAGTACCTTCAATTACTCTTCTTATTTCCAGAATGCTCTTTGAATTCTCTTTTTCACTTCCGGTATAAAAGAAGCCCTTTAGCAATTCATCCGCGAAAAGCTCAAGGCCTTTTTGTCTTATAATATCACAGGTCTTTATCCTTTTCTCTTTTGCTTTCTGGGTATCGGCCTGGCATTGTGTGTTTGCCAATGCCAGCCCTGCAATTCGTTCTGGGAATTTTTCCATGGCTTGCAAGGCTATGTATCCACCCATGGAGAAGCCACAAAGTATAACCTTGTTTAGCCCGAGCGCGTCCATGAAGTGCAGGAGATCGGTGGCAAAAAGTGCTATCGAAATTTTCTTAAATCCTGACTCTGAATTTCCATAACCCCGGAGGTCGTAGGTAATTACCCGATATTTATTCCAAAATTCGTTACGTTGATTTTCCCACATAGATTTATTTAAGGGGAAGCCATGAATGAAAATGACGGGATAATCCTTCTCATTTCCACTATCCGTATAACTTACCGATATGTCGTCCACCGTTACAAATAGATTTTCCAAATCGCGTCTCATAATTTCAATTCGTTAAATGTTACTTACTTAAGTATCCCCCATCTACGTCCAGGGTAGCCCCGGTAATAAATGAACTTTCATCGCTGGCCAGAAAAATAAAAGCATCGGCTATCTCCTCGGGTTTGCCGAGTCGATTTAAGGGATGCATGCCAATAATATGTTGCTTTGCAGTTTCGTTGCCGTTAATCCCTCCTTTTGTCAGCAAGGGCGTACTAATAAAACCGGGGCTTATGGCATTTACGCGAATACCCGTGCCGGCATATTCGAGTGCCGCTGTTTTTGTTAATCCTAACACGCCATGCTTGGCCGCCACATAGGCGGATGAGCCCGAGAATCCTACTTTACCAAGAATAGAAGCCATGTTTACAATTACTCCGTGTTTTTGAGAAATCATGGGTTCAAGTTCCTCCTTCATACAATAAAAAACTCCTGTAAGGTTTACACGCAGCACGCTATTCCAGTCTTCTTCTGTCATCTCCGCAACTGTTGTGTTGTCGCCACCCACGCCTGCGTTGTTTAAGGCTACATCCAGGGTTTTAAATTTTTCCGTTGTAAAGTCAATGGCCGCGCCAATGCTCGCTAAGTCCGAAACATCACATTCAAAAAATAAAGCCGACTCATTCTCAGCCTGAATTTCTTTCATGGCGCCATCCAGGTTTACGGATTTAATATCACCCACCACTACATTGGCACCTTCTCTGGCCGCGGCAATGGCGCACGCTTTACCAATACCCGAAAGGCCTCCGGAAACAAAAACTGTTTTGTTTTTTAATCTTTTCATCTCAGCGAACACTTAATGATGTCATTTTTGCTTTGCGCAATGCAGTAACTACCTGATCGATGTACTCTTTGCTTCTTGAAATAACCACGTGCTTGTATCCTTCCGCGGTTTCAATGCGCAGCGCATACTTTCTTTTGGTAATAAGCATCAGAACCAGACCCGTCAGAACCACGACAATACCCACCAGAAATTCCGTGGAAGGTTTCATGTTTAACAGGTTGTAATGTGGAGTCAAATGAAAATAGGCATCGGCAAGAAAAGCTACTCCTATAAGCGTAAGGATAAGCCCGGGCAATATCTTTGGTTTGATTATAGCCAAGCCAAAATTGGTAACACCCTTTAAGTGATACTGCGCTTTTTTTGTCTTCAACATATAATCCGTTACCACAACATCTCTTCCATCCGTATATAAAAATTTTAATGGTCTCATAACTAAAGCATTTAGGTTAATTGATTATTTCTTCCGGTTAATTCCGATCAGTAGACTGCCCACCCCTATTAACACCAAGCCGGCAATGGGCGACCAATAAACAGGGGTCTCCTCCTCTTTGCTAATTTCTACCGAGCCCATATCCAATACTTTCTCTTTTGTAACCAGATTGATTCCAGTGAACAGAGTCATTAAGATACCCAGGATGACCACCACCAAGCCAATATTTCTCATAATGCTATACTTTTAGATTTTACAATTGCAAAACTTAACCCACCCGCGAATCAGGTCTGATTACAGAGTTTAGTTTTTTGAAGTGTGGAATTTTTTGCCCATTGTGTTCTTATAGGAACACAGATTTGGCTTAGCCCGGAAGGATAAATTGAAGTGTAAATACAGTTCCTTCGTTGAGCTCACTCTCAACAAGAATACCGGCATTATGACTTTTCAAAATATTTTTAGTAGAGGTAAGCCCCAGACCCAGTCCATTTGGTTTGGCGGTAAAAAAAGGGTCAAATAATTTTTCAAGTTCATCGGCACTCATGCCCCTACCCGTATCTTTTACCTGCAACAATACGGTATTATCCTGCTGCTGAAGAATCAATGAAAGTTCCCGTCTTTCTCCTGTCATAGCTTCAATCGCGTTAATAATAATATTAATCAGGGCAATTTTAATTTTTGTCTTATCAAGAAGGATGCGCGGAAGATTCTCCGCAAATGATTTATGAAGCACTACATTGTTAAAGTTAATCCGGTCGATGGCCAGTTCAAGCGTTTCCTCTACCAACTGTTGAACATCCACCAATTGAAGATTGAGTTCCTTTGGCTTAGATGAATTTAAAAGCTCACCGATAAGTTCTTCTATTCTTAGTGCATTCCGTTCAATGATTTCGGTATACACTTTTATCGCTTCGCTTCCTTCCGGCAACTCGTCATTAATATGCTCAATGGCCAGCGTTAAATTGGTCAATGGATTGCGTACTTCGTGAGCAATGGTGCGGGCCATTTTTCCCGTTAACGACAATCGTTCCGTCTCCAGCATTTCCTTTTCCGCCTGCTTACGCAAAGTAATATCATGCATTATGCCCTGGTAACAGCAAAAATCAGATGCCTGATCGGGTATAAAAATGCAATTAAACAAAAACCATTTCTTAACACCCAAACGCGTAAGTAACTCAACTTCAAAATCCTTTATTTGTTCGGTGTCTTTTAGCGCCCCAATGGCAAATTCATAGTCGGCCTTATGAGCAAATAGATTTTCAATATACAAAGAGCCTTCCTGTAGTTCGTAGCCAAATACGTCCAGAAAAGACTTGTTCACATTCAACAGTTTAAAATCTTCGGTAGCTAAAAAAATGGGGTCGACCGACCGCTCGAAAAGAGAGCTATACTTTTTTTCCTTTTCGTCTAATTCTTTAATCACTTTCGCCTGGGTTAAACCATACCGGATGCTTCTTTCAAGCATAGAGGCATTTAGTTCAGATTTAATAATGTAGTCAGCTGCACCAAATCGGCTCGCGTCAATATCCACTCGCAAGTCGCCTTTACCGGTAAGTAAAATGGAAGGTTTTAAAATATTTTTTTCGTGTGCAAAACGTACCAGGTCCAATCCATTTTCTATACCCAGCAAATAATCAATTAAAAAAACATCGAAGTTCCCATGCTCAATAAGGATACGCGCCCTGGATGGATTTGGCTCCCAGGTGATTTCAAACTGAAAGAATTCACTTTGCATTAAAAACTTGCGTATGATGAGTACGTCATCCTCATCATCTTCAATTAGTAAAACACGAATAGGAACTGAATTCATAAAAATTTGTGCCTTACCGGGTAGGAAGGACCACAGTGCCAAACCAATAACTTTCAATTTCACGGGCAACTTCCACTAACTCCTGAAAACCTACGGGTTTACAGATAAATGAATTAACCCCCAGATCGTATGTGTGAAAAATATCTTCCTCAGCCTTAGAAGTAGTAAGTACCACCACCGGAATTCTCTTTAATTCGGGATCGGATTTAATCAGTTTCAACGCTTCGCGCCCATCCATTTTTGGCATGTTCAGATCCAACAAAATTAATGCTGGCTTAATAACCATCTCCATAAGGTAACGCCCTCTTTTGTGCAGGTAATCCATCAGGTCCGCACCGTCTTCGACAAAGTAAATCGAGTGTTTGCTTTGGTTCTGATCCAATGCTTTCTTTATTAACATTCTATCATCCGGGTCATCATCGGCCATCAAAATAGTAATAGGATTTACAGAATCTTTCACAAAAGTGGATTTATGCTTGTGGTAATATAACGATAAATTTGGAGCCAACGTGTTCTTCACTGGTTGCATAAATGGAGCCATGATGATTGGATACGATCTTTCTACAAATAGCAAGACCAATGCCCGTGCCTTCATAATCCAATCTCCCGTGAAGTCGTTGGAAAATATTGAAAATCTTTTCTGCGTATTGATTGCTAAAGCCAATTCCGTTGTCTTCGATTGTAAGCTCCAGGTAACTTATGTTCTTCTCCAGATTCGGAAGATGGCCCGCATCCGCTAAAATCCGGGCACTTACTTTTACCACGGGTAACACATTGGCCTTATGGAACTTAATTGCATTGCTGATCAGATTCTGAAGTAGGCGTTTTATTTGAAGTTTATCGCCTGAAATGGATTGCTCCAGGTTGTGCACAGTAATAGTTGCTTGTTCCCGTGTAATCTGATTCTCGAGATCATCGAGTACTTCCTCAACAACAGAAGCGAGATTAAGAGTTTCAAACCGGAAAGCCCCGCGCGAAGCTCTGGAGAAAGATAGCAAATCCTGAATCAACACTTGCATGCGTGAGGCTGCGTTTTGCATGCGATGAATATAATCATGAGCGCCCTCCACCTCTTTAAATTCGCTTGCCAGCAAATCTCCGAAAGCCCTTATTTTGCGTAAGGGCTCC
The DNA here is from genome assembly GCA_016787745.1 of Cyclobacteriaceae bacterium. GTDB lineage: Bacteria > Bacteroidota > Bacteroidia > Cytophagales > Cyclobacteriaceae > ELB16-189. The sequence goes on along the minus strand of JAEUUB010000310.1, from coordinate 12,086 downwards.
TGTAAATCGTGCGATGCTACGTATGCAAACTGTTCCAGATCCTCATTTGATCGTCTCAAATCCTCGTTTATTTGCCGCAGTTGTTTGTCCTTGTTTTTCCTTTCTGTTATATCTGAAAAGGTAGCCACAAAACCATCCTCCAATTTTACCGCTTCAATATGGAACCATTGGTTATACTCGGAGCCCGAAAAAAGCCGTTCGGTTATTAACGGGTTACCGGTCTCCACCAGATTTACATAGTGTTCAAAAGTTCCATTCTCTTTTACATCGGGAAACTCCGACAGCAATCTCTTTCCAATCAAATCAACTTCCGCCTTGCCGGTTAGATCCGTACTTTTTTTGTTCGCAAGTATCCATTCAAAGTCAACTATTTTTCCATCCGCCCGGATAGCCTTGTAAGCCATAATTCCGCTTAAGGAATTATTCAGGATATTACTAAGTAACGTCTGAGTAAACTGGCGGAGTGCAATCTCTTTAGTAAGTGCGTTATTCTTCTCCAGCAATTGCTGCTCCGCTTGCTTTTTTTTGTTCAAGGCTGCTAAGGTTCCATAAAACAAAATAACAGAGGCGCTTATGGCCAATAAAGAATATGTAAGAATTGCAATGGGGGCTATCTCTCGCAGGGTAGTTTCCTTTTGAGTGCGACTGGACGTAATTTCCGATTGTACATTCCGGATGCTCCGCACTAAACTCCGGATTTTATCCATATTTTTTTTTCCTTCAAGCAGCATATTTATTTCATACCTATCCAGGTATAGACTTGAGCTGGCTGTGTTATATAGAATGCGATTGATAAGGATAAACTGATAGTCTATCAGATTTTTCAATGTATCTACCCGTAAGCGTTGTTCTGCATTTTCCGCCACCAAACTATCCAGCGTATTGATTTTTGGCTCAATAGATTCCACCGCAAGGTTGTATGGCAATAAAAAGGTTGTATCACGTGTAAGCTGATATCCCCGATGGCCCGTTTCCGCATCTTTAACCGAGGAGAAAACCTCTTCCAGTGTTCTGAGTACCCGGTTTGAATTACGGATTTGCTCTACCTCATTAATATAATTATTCAGATTGCGATAGCTTAAAAAGCTCACCCCTGTAAGTACAAGCACAATCAGGAACAAGGTTATTTGTGTGTAATATTTTTTAATCATGGGGTATAATTTCTACAGCATCATGCCATCACTAATCTTCTGAAACTCATTTTTTTGACCCAAACAAGGACAAAGCAACCTTGGCCTGCTTTTATTGTATGCATAAGCAAACAATTTAAATCCAAATATTATGAAAATGAAATACAAAATTGTAAGTGCTTTGTTTGGTATGGCGCTAATCGCTGTATGCAGCATGGAGCGTGCCGAGGCACAGACAATAAAAAGAGCGGGTATAAAGGGAGGGCTTAATGTAAGCAATTTATATATAGATGACATTCATGACGAGGATGCGAGAATAGGAACTAACCTGGGTTTTTACGGACAAGTGTTATCCAATGACGCGGCTGCCCTTCAACTGGAATTACTCTATTCTACAAAGGGCGCAGAGGCTATGTACACTGCGGGCACACTAAGTCAGAAAGTTAAATACAATTTAAACTACATTGATCTTCCCGTACTGGCTGCCCTTAAGTTGGGCAAATCGGCCGAGATTCATCTGGGTGGGTATGCCAGTTATTTGTTAAATGCCAATATATCCTACAGTGGTGATCTGGCCAATGGTACCGATGAAGTTGATAAAGATCATCTGAAATCGTATGACTATGGATTATCGGGGGGTGTCGGATTTAATTTTGGGGCCGTACAAGTTGGGGGGCGTTACAATTACGGACTTGTAAAAATTGCAGATAGTGACGGGGCAAGAGCTGTGATTGGAGATTCTAAAAACTCAAACGCTCAGTTGTACATCGCCTTTAATTTGTTAAAGTAGAAGAAACAAAAAAATAAAAACTCCCACTTTGAATCAGAGTGGGAGTTTTTATTTGCGCTTATTTTAGGTAAAGTCTTACTCCTTTGAAGAGGCTAACTCTAATCTTCTTACATAGGGATATTATAAAGTTTAAGTTTGTTATATAAAGTCTTTCGATCTATGTTTAATAAATCAGCGGCCTTCGACTTGTTATATGCAACCTTTTCGAGCGCTTCAATGATGGCCTGACGTTCGGCCGAACCTGCAATAGATTTTAAGATTCCCTTGTTCTCCTCCGCACCTGCCAGACCATCTTCTTTGGTAACCTGTAAAATCTCAACGGGTAAACTCTCTTTTAACACTTCATCTCCCGTAGTTAAAAGTACTGACCGTTTCACCACATTGGCCAGTTCACGTAAGTTACCGTGCCAGTAGTAGTTTTTCAAATACTCTGCCACCTCCGGAGAAAAAGATTTTACATCTTTTTGAAGGGATGTATTAGCCTTTGTAAGAAAATGTTCCGCAAAAACCATAATATCATCTCTACGTTCCCGCAAAGGAGACAATTGAATTTTGAATTCATTCAGTCGATGATAAAGATCTTCTCTAAACTTTCCCTCTTTTACCGCCTTGGTCAAATCCTCATTCGTGGCAGCAACAATCCGTACGTCAATCGATGTGTCTTTGGTGGCACCAATGCGCTTGATCTTCCGCTCCTGAATTACCCTAAGCAGTTTAATTTGATTCTCATAGGAAAGGTTTCCTATCTCATCCAGAAATATGGTTCCGCCACTTGCCACCTCAAAACTTCCGGGCTTGTCAGCTACGGCCCCCGTAAAAGATCCCTTGATATGTCCAAAGAGTTCACTACCGGCTAATTCCTTCGGCAGGGCACCACAATCAATGGCCACAAATGGATTTTCATTTCGTTTGCTAAGGCGATGTATGGATTGTGCAACGAATTCCTTTCCGGTTCCAGTTTCGCCATGAACAATTACTGACATATCGGAAGGAGCTATAAGCTCGATATACTTCTGAACAGTTTGTGATTGAATGCTCTTTCCAACAATAAAATCGGAAGTCGTCAACTTTTCCTGGGAAGAATATTTAGACTTCGACTGTATGTTCCCTCCTACTTGATGAGTTTTTTTGCTTTCGCTTTTCTGTAAGGTTTCTTTTACCGTTACCAGAAGTTCATCAGGAAATAACGGTTTCGTTACATAATCGCTGGCTCCATACCGAAAGGTTTCAACCGCTGTGCGTACATCCGAATAGCCTGTGATAATTATCACGGCTGATGCAGGCGAAAGGATTTTTATTTTTTGCAAAACTTCTAAGCCCGAATAATCGGGTAAGCGGTAGTCACAAAGAATAAGGTCGATGGTTTGATTCCGAAGAACCTGCAAGCCGCTCTCACCATTATTCGCTACTTCCACCTGGTATCCGTTTTTAGTCAGGAACTTAGAAAGAGTAAGACAAATGTCTTTATCATCATCTATAATTAAGATATGCGCCATAAATTATTAGTTACTTGAGAAATTTACCTGATGTAAGGCTTCGTCAATAGCCTTCTTGGATAAGGGTTTTGGTAAAAAATAATCAGCGCCTTTGGCGATAGCCTTCTTTGCTTCTGCGTCATGGGCGCTGATCATAATGATCTTGGACGATACCTGCATGCTTCTTAGTTTTTCAATAAGTTCATATCCGGTGCCATCCGCTAAGTTTAAATCAATTAAATACAAATCGTAGGGAGTAACTGTGGTTTTAAAAAGGCCTTCCTTTATACTCAATGCGTAATCCGCTCTCGCACCACGCCTCTGCAGGTACTTAGTAACCAATACGCAAATGTCAATCTCATCATCTACAACCAATACATTCCACATACTTTCCCAGATTAGCCAACTATTTAGGGTTCTGTTTTGTTAAGCGGCTCTGTTGCATTTTTTCCAGGTCTTGCTTACTGAAAAAAGGAAAAAAAACTTTTATAAGAGCTATCGAAGTAATCATGAATACAATATATCCCAAAAAAACAGACCCTAATACGATTAAAACATCCATTAGTAGTTTCATACGCTTTGAAGTTTTTTTGTTGCTTTGAAACATTCAAAAACGTGCCACCTACCAATTACTCAAAAAACCGAGTCTACAAAATACCTGGGGCAATAAATCTACAGTAATTGAGTAAAAAATCCTCACAAGACGTGCTGTTTGACCTTTAAATTTCCTGTTTTCAACATTGGTACAATCATTCGCTACTTGTACTAAACTAAAAAACAAACGTTATGAGAGACATACTTTATTTACTCGCTGTTGTGTTGCTGGTAGGCTGGGTTTTCGGATTCTTCTATTTCAGCTTGGGGGCATTCATTCATATCCTTCTTGTACTGGCTATTATTTCAATCCTGTTCCGGCTAATCGGAGGGGGTAGGGTCTAGTAAACGTTCGTATCTTGAACAACTGAACCTACCCTTGAGAAAGCGCCAAACCAGGAAGCTGTATATATCTATTGCCGGAATTGCAGTGGGAGTTGCTTTTGCGACTAGCCTGCTTATTGAAGAAATGCTGGAAAGAAAGATAGCAACTGAGTTGTCGAAAGGAGGCTCGGTTGCCTCTGTTCAGGTTAATATACTTACCCGGTCAGTTCATCTCCACCAATGGGTGATTGACTCAAAGATTATTCCTTTACAGGGAAGTATTGAAAGATTGGAGCTTTCCGGAATCAGCCTGTATCAAATTTTAGCAGGAAAAACTTTTAGAGTCAAAAATATTCTGATCGACCGGGGATTCGTCTCGTATGATTTTTCAAAAAAAACAGACTCTGTAAACCAGAAAAAAGATCTCTTCCCCATTCAAGCTGAAAATGTTACTCTAAATGAAGTTCACTTTTCTCTAAGAAAAGATTCGGTCTTTACCTTACTGGCTACTGCCAATGTAACCTTTGGGGCCGTCTGGTATGATAAACCGTCTTCACTAACGACTTTAGGGACAGGGTTCCAACATCTAACAGGGTCATTCAACAAACTTACGTTTCTTGAAGCCACCGGTTTTTACAAAATTTTAGTCGATAAGATTGTATTTAACAGTGAGGCCAGGTCTCTGCTTATGGATTCACTGAAGATCATCCCTACCTATGGTCAAGTGGAGTTTGCCCTGGCGAAAGGAGAACAAGTAACCCGCATTGATCTTTCTGTACCTCATATAATTTTTTCACAAATTGATTATAATTCGCTGTTCGATAGTATCCTAATTGTTTCACGTCTTTCTCTTGTGGAGTCAACACTCCACGCTTTCCGCGACAAACGCGTTCCCTTTACTAAAAAAGAAGTAGTGCCCATGCCTATGCACAGCCTGGCGAAACTTCCTTTCAAAATTAAAATTGACAGTATCGATATTCAACGAACCACTATCCGGGTAGAAGAAATTGCAGAAAATGCACAAACCTCCGGACATGTAGTATTTAGTAACGTTAACGGACTTTTGACAAACCTGAACAGTTATGAATCAAATCCCGCGCTACTTTCTGCCACCGGTACCTTTATGAAAACGGGCTTGATTGAGGCTACGTTTACTTTTCCGCTTGATACCACCCAGGAATATACGGCCAAGGGAAAAATTTCAAAGGTTCCGTTCAAAGAAATTAACAGCATGACCGCTCCAGCGGCTTCTCTCCAATTTGAATCCGGGCTGTTGAACAGTCTGTATTTCAATTTCTCTTATAATGACTACAAATCTCTGGGTGAGATTCAACTCAACTACAAAGATTTGAAACTGGTATCCATGAGCAAGGAAAAAAATGTTCAGGTGGTAAAGTCAGCATTAATTAACGCACTGTTGAAAGATACAAAAGATAAATCTGTTCCCATAAAGGATCGCAAAGGCAAGATTGAATTTGACAGAGATCGCAGACGGTCTATTTTTAATCTTTGGTGGAAGTCGTTACAGGCAGGACTACGAGATACCATATTGGGTAGTCAAAAATAGCTTTCCCGATTTTACATACTCAATTATCCCTCCCCCTTTCTTTTTTTGGTTTTATCGTTAGTGGTTGGCTTTGGAACAAACCTAATGGTGTTATCTGTTTTCATTTCAAACGCTTTTACAAACGCATTGGTAAAAATATTCCAGATGGTTGGCCACGTTTTTGTTTTTATATTGTTCAAATCACCTGTCATAGGAACTTTTGTGGCAAACTGATCCTTCTTTTGATTTTCAAAAACTTCCACAAGGAATCCCACCATGGATTGCCACACCAGATTAAAAATATTCTGATCGTCCTCTTTCCAGTTTACCACCGTTACATTTTGTGCCAGGGGCTTAACATAGCCATTAACAACTCCATTTTCCACCGTCATTTCCGAGTATAAAAAGAAAGTCCCCCGTTCGATGTCCACGTTGCTATACGCTAAAAAGAAATCATTTAAGGCTGGCATATCAATCTTTTCAAATTTCAAATTCATATCCAGATCCGGAATCTCCTTTAACACATTCATGTGCATGTCAATCGTTAAGTGTCCATCGCCCAGAGAAGTAGCGGAAAGGTTTACTTTTGACGGTAGCGCCACCGTTTGCCGTTCGGCATTATTTAGATTGGTGGCCAGCAAATTCAATTGTTTTAAGTTCACGTCCACCCTGGGCTTTGTTGTGAAATCATAAAAGTATACGGAGCCCTGCGTAACCTCCAACCGGTTAATTTGCAGGGGTATTAATTGCTTCAGGGGCAAAGTCCAATCTACATCCGCCCCGGTTTGATTTTCTTCGTTCTCTGAATTCTTATTGCCGCCTATAAAATTCAGGACGGGATTATCAAATACGACTTCCCCCACCACCGCACCATGAATCAATGCTCGCCACTCCACAGAAAGATCGGTGGAAGGAATGTCCACAAAGGGGACCTTCTTATTTCCATCAACCTTAAAAATGGTAAGATCATGAATTATGTAGGCTCCACGAATTAACCAAATATCGACTCCGGAAATGGAACCAGAATATCCGGGAATGTTACCCAGCACCTTATTAACATAGCGGGTTACAAAATAGGGAAGGATCAATCTTCCCACGAAAAGCAACAACAAAATACTTCCCAGCACCACATATCTCTTCTTAATTTTTCTCATAATTATTTTCGGCTATTTCTACTTTCTTAAACTTTACGGCATTTTTCTTTGGGATAATTCCCGTCCCTTTTTGTGCCGCGTACACCGAGGTAAACTCAGCTCCAAAAAGAAAAATAAGCGTGGAGTAATAAACCCAGATAAGGATGACGACAAATGAGCCGGCCGCCCCATACGCAGAGTTTATACTGCTGTTTCCCAGATAAACGCCAATCAGGTATTTACCCAGGGTAAACAAGATGGTTGTTATAAATGCACCCACACGTACATCGCGCCATTGTATTCTGGCGTCTGGCAAAATCTTAAACAACAGGGCAAAAATCAGGGTAATTATACCTAATGACACTACAAGATTTACACCGGTAACAAGGTATGGGGTAAGGCCATCCACCACTATATTGACTTTGTTTTGAACTAAAACAAGAATCGTATCGATAATGAGCGAAACGAGAAGTACAAAACCAAAACTTATTACCACAGCAAAAGACAATAGCCGGTTAATAATATATTTCACCCATCCCTTTTCGGGCTTGGGTTTAATGCCCCACATATTATTTAAACTGGTTTGCAACGACACAAATACCGTGGTGGCGCTAAAAACAAGCGTGGCGATTCCTATAACCCGGGCGAGATTGCTGCTCATGTCATAGGTAGCGTTGAGAATTATCTTTTCAATTTGGTCTATGCTTTCCCGGCCAATCAGCGCCCCTATCTGATTAATTAATTCTTGTTGTACCAGGTCACGTTCGTAAAATGCTGATCCTATGGAGAGCGCAATGATAATGATTGCCGGTAAAGAAAAAATTGTTGAAAATGCTATTGAGGCAGCATATAAAAAAGAGTCGTCATTGAAAAAGCCTGCAAACGTGCCTTTAATAATAGACACATAATCCGTTGAAATTTTTCTATCAGGTAACACAGGGCATACTCGACAATAAATATACCGACACCATGAAGGTTTAATATAGGTTCAAAAACGGGTTGGTGGGAAATTATGCCTCAATTTGATGGGGTGTTATCTCCACAGTATCAATTCGATCCATCCTTAATCGTTGCGATTAATTTTGATTTTGTGCTGGCACGATAATTAAGTTATTATGCCAAAATCTCGGCATGAACAAAGATCCGTTTTACAAAAAAATAAGTTTCAATCTGTTATCAATTGGACTAATTTGTGCTGCCCTTATTCTGGCAAAGGATTTAATTTTACCCATCTTGTTTGCTATTTTATTGGCTACACTGCTCTTACCCGCCACTAAATATTTATGCAATAAAAATTTTTCCAGAACAGTTTCCATATTAGTCCCCTTGATAATCGCCATTATTATCGGAGGTTCCGTTCTGTTTATACTATCAAAGCAAGTGGCTAACTTTATGGCCGATGTGCCCACGCTGAAGGCGCGGCTTAACGATGTATTCTCTTCGCTACAACATTGGTTTAACGATCAAACGCACATTACAGTTCGCAAGCAAAATCAATACATTGATCAAACCATCGATAATTTAAAAGAGAAGGCTCCGCACATTGCCAGTCTTACCGTGGGTTCGATAACCGACATTCTTACTTACATTGTCCTACTTCCCATCTACACATTTCTGATACTTTACTATAGGTCAGTTATCAAAACATTTATTGTTGGCATTTTCAAAAACGGAACAGAAAAAAATGTAATTGATATTCTGAATGAATCAACATCCATCTCTCAGAAATACGTGTCGGGGTTAATGATTGAGACCGTGATCGTATTTGTGCTTAACTCAATCGGTTTTTTAATTATCGGTGTTAAGTACGCTATTTTTATGGCCTTGTTAGCCGCCTTGCTGAATCTGATTCCGTACGTGGGCATGCTGACGGCCAATATAATTTGTATGCTAATTACGTTGGTCTGTTGCAACGATACCAATACCGGCCAGGTAATTTGGGTCGGTATAGTTTTGTTCGTTGTTCAAATTATTGATAATAATCTGGGAATGCCCTTGATCGTTGGAAACAAAGTGCGCATCAATGCATTAGTAACCATTATTGGTGTACTCGTGGGGGGTAAGTTATGTGGGATACCGGGCATGTTTTTAGCAATCCCCATTCTGGCTGTGCTAAAAGTAATTTTTGATAAGGTTCCTGAATTAAAACCGTGGGGTGGTTTACTTGGCGATGGAACCAGGGTTTTAAAAAAATAAGCATCTAAACACTCATCCCAGTCGCGTACTTCCAGCTTCGGAAACTAAAACTTATAATTATAACCCAATCGGATTACCTGTGTTTCGTAGTAATCAGTACTTACGTAATGAAAACCATCGCCATGCACTTCTTTTTTGATGCGAAGCGTATTAAGCAAGTCGGATGCATTCAGGAAAATTTCGCCTTTCCCATTTTGAATAGGTTTCTTAATACCAGTATCTAAAGTATACCGGGCATAAATCTTTCCCTGTGGAATAATATCCGGAGACAGATACGATCCGGTAAATTGTAAATCAATACTATTCGCTAAGTGGAAAACGCCATTCAGCTTTATACTTCCAGAGGTAAGTTGCTGTTCGGGAGCCGAAAAAATACTACCCACAGGATATCGGTTTTCAACCGAAAAGGCTTCAATCGTATTCCGATAGCCATTCAAATTCAAACTTACGTTGGCCGCTTTTCCGAAAGCATGCGTGAGCACAATTTCCATTCCCGTGGAATAACTTCTTCCGGCATTTTGAAAAATTGTGTAAATCAAATTGCTGGGGGGCACCGTTCTGGCAATCCGGGTAATGGTGGATTGCACTTCGCGGTGATACGCGGCCGCATAAAGATACCCTTGTTCCCAATTCGTTTTATACCCTATTTCATAATTGCTGGTAAACTGCGGTCGTAATCCGGGGTTCCCCACTTTAATTATTTCGGCATCATCATACTTCGGGAAAATTCGAATATCTACTCATTGGGCCGATCTACTCGCCTGTTATAAAAAAAAGAAAGCGTTTGGTTTGTATTTATTTTGTAAGCCACCCTCAGATTTGGAAATGGCTGGGTGTAATCGTAGCCATCACTTTTGTAGGTGACATGATATGGGTTTACATCATAAAATATTTTTACATACTCAACCCGCAACCCCGCCTCTAATTCAAAAGTCTTGTTTTCGAATACATACGCTCCATACGCAGCCGGAATAAGCTCGCTATAATCGGCCCACCCGCCTGCGGTGGTATCCAGAGGCGAGTTCTCACCTGGAATAAATTGCATGTTGGTGGGAATAAACCGATACCTGAATTTAAGGCCCGTTTCAAACCGGCCATACTTCAAGGGTTGGATATAATCGGCATTGACATCAAAAACGTTTTCGTCAGAAATTAGTTTAAAGGCGTCTTGCCCGGTAAATGTGGGCATCACATTTGTAAAAAAATACTTTTCATCTTCGCGATGAAAGGTGTAATTGAATCCGCTATTAAACGAACGGCCCGGTTGCTTATACTTGTGTTGCCAGGCGGCTGTGGCTGTAACCGTTGTTTTTAATTCATCTTCAAGAAATTGCCAAAGTCTTAAACTCTCCGATAAATCGCCATTAAAAAAAGGTTCATCGCCTTCGTCAAGTATTTTTTCGCTGCTAAATAAACCTGAAAGAGTAAAGGTATTAAACTCATCTTTATACCAATCGATACCGGCTTTACCGGTAACAATGTTGGTGGTTCGGTTTCTTACAGTCTGCTGCCGGATGGTATCCCCATTTTCATAATACCGATCTACAAACTCATTCTTGTTAAGTGTTTTTGTGTACAGATTGTCGGCTTGTAAAAAAATATTGGACTTGCCCTTTCTGTAGTTTAATGAAAGGGAGGGATTGACTTTGGGCGTTACCTGATACTGAGGTCGCATGCCGGGATAATTCCCTTTCTTTATCCAAAGCGCTCCGGCTCCAAGGGTTAGTCCGGCTTTTCCATTAAGCCCTTCGGCAACATTCTTTTTATAAATTATATTAATGATGCCGGCATTCCCGTTTGCATCGTATTTGGCGGAAGGATTATTGATAATTTCAATTCGCTCAATAGCCGATGCGGGAATATTATCCAGTCCGCGTTGATTGCCAAAACCCGTTAAGGCGGTTTGTTTTCCGTCTATCAAAACAGCTACGCGTTCGCTGCCGCGTAAAAGAATAGTGCCCTCCTGGTTAACCGTTACGCCCGGCAGGTTTTGCATCACTTGCAAAAGGGAACCCCCACTCTGATTTACATTATCCGCTACTGAAAATGTTTTTTTATCAAGTGTTTCAGCCACCGCCTCCCGGGTGCCCTCCACCACCACTTCGCCCAGGGCAGTTACATCTTCTTCCAGCGGCAAAATCCCCAAATCCAAAAACGCACTAAGCTTGCCAACCAAAATAGCCTGCTCTTGATTTTTATACCCAACGTACGATGCCTCCAGAAAATAGTTTCCGGGTTTTACACCCGAAAGGGTATAGCGCCCATCGTCATTGGTTACGGTTCCTGCCACAAACGCTCTATCTCTTCCCGCTAATAATACCAAATTCACGTAAGGCAAACCTGAACCTGCATTATCTTTAACTACCCCTGAGATAGTAACCGACTCAACCTGCGCAAGCACCCATACCGATTGACTCATCGAAAGTAATAAAAACATAAAACGCTTCATGAAGATGGAATCAACAAAGTTCGATTGAAAAAAAACTCAAATTCATTTCTGGAATCTGAGTTTTATACTAGATGTTAGAATTTTTAAAGAGTGGAGCTGCAGGGAATCGAACCCTGGTCCAGAGAAATTGAACGTGTACGTTCTACATGCTTAGTTGCCTTTAATTGTCGGGTCTTGCAAGCCAGGCAACGGCCTAAACAATTCCTTAGTTACTTTTATCTCGACAACGTTGCGCAACAACAACGAAGCCCAGTTTATGCTTTCGACACTGCGGTTCCGGCACCGCTAAACAGAGCACCGGGCAATGATGGCCTCCACCGATCTTATCAGCGGATAAGCAAATCTAACCTTGGGTCAGATTAAGCAGCCATGGCGTAAGTATTCTCGCCACTTATGGTTGTAGGACTATCTTTCAAGGCTCTCATCCCACGAGCCTGCATGCTGGCATA
>JAEUUB010000270.1 GCA_016787745.1 Cyclobacteriaceae bacterium | reverse complement strand
TGGGGAGGGTCATCCATTTGTTTTCTATAGGCGTTGTATCAACCAGTAAAGTAGTTTGGGTTTGATCAAATGTGCCCTTAGACAATAATACCAATGCCAACCCCGAGGCTATAATAACGCCAATCAATAACAAAAGACCTTTGCGTGGTGAAAACAAGGTTGCCGGGTGTACGGTTAACCCAGCCATCACTTTTTGGGTAAAGGTTTTGGAAGGACTTTCAATTATTGCCTTTCTTTTGAGAAATCGTTGTATGGTACTTTGAGTTTCGAGCTCGTTTTTTAATAGTTGATTTCTCTGAAGTTCAGTCTCCAGATTTTCTTTCCTCGAAAACTCCAGGGTACCGTCCAAGTACCGGAGTATCTCTTCTTTTTTTTCAGGGGATAGTTTATCCATACCTTATAAAGTTAATGCTTCTTTTTTTAAAATATTTTTTAGTTCATCCGCCAGGCGCAAGCGGGCCCGGTGAATTCGCACTTTAATGGTGTTAAGGTTTTGATTCATCATCGCGGCCACTTCTTCCATAGTAAACTCTTTAATGTAATAAAGTTGTATAGCCAATCGGTCCGTTTCATTCAGATTAGCCATGGCCTGCGAAATAAAAACTTCCTTGTCTTCCTGTTCTCTTTGGTGATCGGCCTGTTCGGAATATTCGATAATACTGTTTTCAATACTCTGAAAAGTGACTTTGGTTTTTCGTTTATAGCTTATGGCGGTGTTAAATACAATGCGGTAAAGCCAGGTGCTGAATTTCGCTTGCCGGTTAAATGATTTCAAATACTGATACGCTTTTATGAAACCATCTTGCGCTGCTTCTTCCGCCTCAGCTCTGTTCTCCAGAATTTTCATGGCAATAGTAAAGGCGTAACTCTTATACTTGTCAACCAGCGCGGCATATAAAGATGCCTCGCCCGCCAGTATTTTATCAATAAGTACGGTTTCTTCTTCCAGTGTGATCACGGCTCTTGGACGCAGATTTGGCAAGGGAAGTTACACAATCCCGGTAGATGCTTCGGCTTAAATTGCCGCCACTATTTTTATTTTATTTGTAACCGGCAGGGGTGGACCTGCGTCATAGGGGCAAATTAATACATAAGATTATGGACGAAAATCAGATTATAATCCCCGCATTAGGCATTATGCTGCCTATTATCATAACCCTTGGCGCCTTTGTTATGGTTGTTTACATCCGGAAGTACGATAATATCGAACGGATGGCTATAATAGAAAAAGGGCTTAGCCCCGATCTCTTTAAAAGGGATCGTACCACTTCAGGTATTTTAAGTACAGCACTTTTACTAATGGGTGGAGGCCTGGGGTTGCTTATGGGCTATGGACTTGACAGCCTTTTTGATATGGAAGAAGTAGCCTACTTCTCAATGATTTTCATCTTTGGTGGTTTAGGCCTTGGGCTTGCCTATCTTATAGAAGAAAAGAAATCCAAGGGAACGGGAAATTAACCCAAAAAAGTCATAGATTTTTTTTGCACTACGTGCTGATGATTGAAACTGAAATACAAATTGATATTTCATTAAAGTAAAATTTGATTTCATTTTCAATATCAAGGTTAATCCTGATATTCCTGATGACTTTGTCAGGAATCATCTCTGCAACGAAAAACTGTAATTCCTAATGATAATTTTGGGATTAACTTGTCGGATTAGTAAACAAGGAGGCTGTATCAAAAGTAGAATGATCGAAATGTCATTCCGGCTTTGAGCCGAAATCGCATCATCCATTTAAAAAAACGGGATCGCAGGTCGGTGCCTGCGATGACCAGATGACTTTTGATACAGCCTCTTTTTCATGCTAATAGAGCCAGCTAATAAATGTTTTGGCAAACCAATAGATGACGAACACAGAAAGTAAGTTCATCACAATCCCTGCGCGCATCATATCTTTTACTTTCATATGCCCACTGGAAAACACTATAGCGTTGGGCGGTGTAGCTACCGGAAACATAAAAGCCATGCTGGCTCCAAACGTAATAGGCATTCCAAGCAAAATCGGATTCAGTCCCAGGTTAACGGCAATCCCAAAAACCACTGGAATAAAAATCTGGATAAGTGCTACATTACTCATCAGTTCGGTAAGAAATATGGATGTGGTAATTAATCCAACTAAGAGCCAGTTTACAGACGTACTTTGCGCTGCAATGGCGGCTCCCACAGCCTGAATTATTCCGGCACTGGATAGACCTTGCGCCAGACAGAGACCTCCACCAAACAAAATTAGAATGCCCCACGATAGCCGCTCGGTATCCCGCCAATGAAGTAGGAATTTAAATTCCTTTAGGCTGCTGGGTACAATAAACATAAGCGCGCCCCCTGCCATGGCAATGTTTGTATCGTTGAAAATATCTTTCTCTAACAGAAGATTGAGAGGTTGCTGAAAAATCCATAAAGAAGAAGTAAGGCCGAAAATCATCAGCACTAACTTTTCTTCTTTGCGAATGGCACCTAATTCGTTTAGTTTCTTTTTTATAAGTGTGTCGGCTCCATGAATTTTTTTAAGGTGATTCGGAAAAATTATTCGTGTGATAACAAAGTAACAGCACGTTAGCAGTAAGAAACTAAGAGGTACTCCAATCAGCATCCATTTACCGAATTGCATTTTTTGCTGGTAAAATTGTTCCAGCAGTCCCACAAAAACTACGTTTGGCGGTGTTCCGATAATGGTGGCCACCCCGCCTATATTGGCGGCATATGCGATGACCAGCATCAGTCCAATTCCGAAATTTCGTTCACCAACGGTTGTGGTTTCGGGCGTATTCTCTTTTTCTGAGCTTAACAATTTAATAACCGATATGGCTATAGGTAACATCATCATAGCCGTTGCGGTATTGCTTATCCACATGCTGATAAACCCGGTGGCAAGTAAGAAGCCCAGAATAATTCCGTTTCCCGATGTTCCGGTTATCTTAATCAGGTTAAGCGCAATGCGTTCGTGCAGCCGGTGTTTTTCAAGTCCCAAAGCAATCATAAATCCGCCCATAAAAAGAAATATAATAGGGCTTGCATAGGGAGCGGCCGCTTCGCTCATTTTCATTACTTCGAGAAAAGGAAAAAGGATAAGCGGGAGCAAGGCTGTAACAGGAACGGGTGCGGCCTCGCTAATCCACCAGACAATCATCCAGGCCGCTACAGCAAGGACTTTATTGGCTCCCGGAGAAATTAAAGTAGGATCAACTAAAAATAAGATACCAAGGAAAACCACGGGGCCGGCAATAAAACCAAATCGCTTTATTGTGTTCGAACCTTTATTACTTTCTTCCATCAATCGTTAAAGATATTGCCTCATTAAAGTAGAGATTCGAATAAGGTATTGCAAGGAATGTTTTACCGATTATAAAAATAGCGAGATGGGTGGTCTCGCTATAGAAATATGTATTAGCAGGAAATACTATTGGCCCCCTTCGGCAGGTGCCTTCGGGTTGGCAGGCTTCACAACAATAGTTCGTCCATCCAATTCCGTTTCATTCAGTCCGGCAATGGCTTGTTTGGCTTCTTCATCATTGGGCATTTCAACAAAGCCAAATCCTTTCGATCTTCCAGTGTCGCGATCTTTAACAATTTTTGCAGACGCCACTTCGCCAAACTTGGCAAACGCTGCCTGTAGTTCCTCTGAGCGGGTTTTAAAATTCAAACGGGCTACGAAAATGTTCATAATACAAGAAAAATTTAATGTGAAATTTGATTTTGAGTGACTTAAAAACATTGGTTTCTAATCCATTCATGTACAAAGTAGAAATTTATCTTAATATTTTCAAGGCAGGTGGGCTGGGCCTGCCTTATCGGATCATTTCACGCGCATTTTCGAGCGTTAGCGGTGATGGATTTGATCCTCCAATCATTTGGGCAATTTCGGTAACGCGCTCACTTTCTGAAAGTCTTTTTATAGCCGTCATCGAGCGAGCTTCGCGGTTATCTTTATATACAAAAAAGTGAGCATCTGCTTTGGCTGCAATTTGCGGAAGATGGCTGATAGCGATAATTTGATGTCTTCCGGCAATTTCTTTCATGCGATTCCCCAACTGAATGGCAATTTCACCGGACACTCCGCTATCAATCTCATCAAGAATAAGGGTAGGAAGATTGGCCTTTTCGGCCATTACATATTTAATGCTAAACATCACCCGCGAAAATTCACCACCGGACGCCACCTGCGCGAGCGGTTGTGGAGCTACTCCTTTATTGGCGCTAAAGAGTATTTCAATGGCATCCATACCCCGAACACCGGGAGTAATAAGACTATGATCAACAGACAATACTGCATTGGGAATACCCAGTTCTTTCAATAAAAGTGTGATCTGTTTGGCAAGGGGCGTAAATGTTTTTTGTCGTGATTGACTTAAGTTTTTGCCTGCCTTAGTAAGTTCTTTTTCTGCCTGCTCCACGGCTTGCCTGGCTTGATTCAACAGTTCATCCAGATTACTGGTTTTATCTGCTTTATGTTGCAAGGTATCGCGCAACGAAATTAATTGCGAAACATCCTGAAGTCTGTGTTTATGTTGTAATTGATAAAGTAAACTTACCCGTTCGCGGAGTTGCTCGGCCCGCACCGGTTCAAATTCAATAGTTTCTTCTGCCTGTTCAATTTCTTGCAGAATATCAGCTAACTCCAAACGTGCGCTTTCCATTCGCTGAAATAGATTCTGGTAGTCCTTCGAATAGGTGGCGATAGTCTGTAGCTGAGTGCGAATGGTGGATAGGGCCGAAGTAACCGAATAATCGGATCTTCCCAATTGTTCCAGTATCGAGTTAAATTGGGTTTTAATTTCCTCGGCATGCTCCTGAATTTTCAACTCGGATTCGAGCTTCTCAAGTTCCCCTTCTTTTAAATCAGCTTTAACAAGTTCCTCAAGCTGAAAGGAAACAAAGTCAGCCTCATTTTTTAACGCGGTGGATTCAACATGTAATTGTTCAAAAATCTGCTGTGTCTCGCAATAGTGTTTCCAGCAATCCGAATAAATTTCTTTCAATGCATTATTCCCGGCAAAGGAATCAACCAGAGTAAGTTGAAAAAGTTTATTGCCGAGTTCAAGGGTTTCATGTTGCGAATGAATATCCATCAGGCGGGATCCTATTCTGCGCATCACGTCCAGCGTAACAGGCGTATCGTTTATAAAGGCCCGGCTTTTCCCGGATGGGCTTACTTCTCTGCGGATAACGGTTTGCGCTTCGTAATCAAGATTTTCGGATTCAAACACCTGGGTAAGTCCATAGCGCGAAATCTCAAAAATACCTTCGGCAACACACTTTTCCTTTTCATCCCAAAGGGTTTTACTATCCGCCCGGTTGCCTAATAATAATCCAATGGCTCCTAACAGAATGGATTTCCCAGCGCCTGTTTCACCGGTAATCACATTTAAGGTAGCCGATGGAGCAAACTCAAGGTGTTTTATAAGGGCGTAATTTTTTATGGTAAGATGAGTGAGCATCCGGTTAGTGAATGAACTCGTAAATTAATTACTGGCCTTTTAGAAAATAACTAGTTGGCCACGATTTTTTGATAAATATTCCTTCGCGGGTCGATGGTGGAAAGAATATCGTACGCTTCTCTTCGGATTGTTAAACTTCCTTCAGAAAATATATTAACCAATTCCGTTGCCTTGGCATCTAAAAAGGTGATTACAAAAATTGAATTTGGATAAATGGTCCACACCTTTTTTAAATTCTTCAATACTTCAAGTAGAATTTCACGGCTTTGATCCGGTGTTTTTTCAAAGGTATCCAATGCCAGTCTGTGATATCGGTACGTGTTTTTCCTTAATTCCACCATTTGTGGATTATTGAGATTTTCAAGAAGCGCATACCGGTTTCGATTGTTTCCCAGCGCTGCCCATCCGGCCCGGTTGGCGGGTTGCGCATTATTAACAACAATTAAAGCTTTTTGTACATAGTTGTTACCTCCCATCTCGCTAAACGAATCATAGTCAAGAGCCAAAACAACATACGCGTAAAACGCGAGCATGGAGGTGAGGTTGCTGATGTACGTATTGTCGTTATACTCGAGGGGCAAGGACTCGATATATTCAAAGTCCCATTCGCGATCGGCAAAATTAAAAAGTACAGTTTCGTAATTGCTGTTAAAGACAGGCCGGGCCGCGGTAATCTGAGCACTGGCTACAAAGTTGCCAATGGAAGGCATTTCACTAATGTTTAGGAAGAGTGTGCCATTTATTTTTTCGTAATTTTTATATGAGTCGGTGGTCCATTTACGGGTATTCAAAAAATTGGCGAACGAGCGCTCCATGTCCTTGAATACAGTCTTATCGGTAGTTTGAATTTGATCTGAGTTAATGGTTACTTTAAAATTTAACTCCTGGGCAAGACTTGTACCTGTTTGGAAGAGAAGAAAAGAAGCAATGCAAATTTTAATCATGGCCTAAGTCAATTATCGCATTAACGATATCGCGGGCAACTTCTTTCTTAGATTTCAAATTAAATTTCTTGGCGTTGTTTTTAGCGTCTATCAGCGTTATTTTGTTTGTATCATGACCAAACCCGGCCCCGGCATCCTGTAAGGAATTCAGAACGATAAGATCGAAGTTCTTGGATTTAATTTTCTTTTCAGCATTGGCATGTTCATTCTCTGTTTCCAGAGCAAACCCCACAATAACTTGCCCATTCTTTTTTAACTTCCCTAATTCAGCTGCGATATCCCGTGTGCTTACTAATTCTATAGTCAGCGCCTGAGAAGTTTTTTTAATTTTTTGATCTGCCATCGCTGCGGGTTTATAATCCGCTACAGCGGCTGATAAAACAGCGATATCTGTATTTTCAAAACGAGCAACACACGCCTCATACATTTCTTCAGCGGAGGTTACGGATACGGTGTCAATGCCTCTTAGTACTGTATTTAAATTAGTGGGTCCAATAACTAACGTAACCTGTGCGCCTTGGCGAGATAACTCCTCAGCAATAGCTAGCCCCATTTTGCCGGTCGAATGGTTTCCTATAAATCGAACGGGGTCAAGTGCTTCGTAGGTTGGGCCTGCTGTAACCAACGCCTTTTTTCCTTTAAGGGGGGATGCGGAGAAAAAATTTTCCAGATGGCTTACCATTTCTTGCGGCTCGGCCATTCGACCTGTACCAATTAGGCCACTGGCTAATTCACCAAAGGTGGGCTTGATTTGTTGATGTCCCCAACCTTCCAGGGTTTCAATATTTCTTTGCGTTGCGGAATGCTGTAACATGTCCAGATCCATGGCCGGTGCAAAAAAAACTGGGCATCGGGCCGAAAGGTAGACAGCTGTTAACAGATTGTCGCAGATACCCGTTGCCATCTTCGCTATCGTGTTGGCGGTTGCAGGTGCTACCACCAGGGCATCGGCCCATAAGCCTAAATCTACATGATTATTCCATTCACCGGTATCGTCTTTGGTGAAGTGGGTTAGTACTGGATTTTTTGAAAGAGTGGCAAGCGTAAGCGGGGTTATAAAATCATGAGCCGAAGGAGTCATAATAACTTTTACTTCGGCACCTTCTTTAACCAATAAACGGGTAAGAAAAGCTGCTTTGTAGGCGGCAATACTGCCGCTCATGCCCAGCAGAATTTTCTTTCCCTCAAGCATGATTACTCAGCTTTTGCTTCAGGCTCAATTTCTGAGCGCAAACGGTAATTAAGTTTGCCTTCTAAAAATTCTTCAATAGCGGTTGAAGTAGGTTTTGGCATGCGCTCATAA
>JAEUUB010000251.1 GCA_016787745.1 Cyclobacteriaceae bacterium | reverse complement strand
GAATGGATTAAATGCGGATTGGGTAAAAGCCATGAAGCGAGTGAGTCCGGCTATGTTAATTTTATTGCATAAAGTTACCGGGCCGCTTTTTTGTGAATATTATAAGTCACTGAATTTGCAGGCGGAGGCCCGATTTTCGGTAGCGTGGACGGGTGAACAGGTGAGTAAAAACTGGAAGCACATTGCACGTGAGTATACTGAAAAATGGTTGCATCAACAGCAAATCCGCGAGGCTGTAAACAAGCCAGGGTTAATGACAAAGGAATTTTTTTACCCCTTTATGGATACATTTATGTTGGGGTTACCCCATACCTTTCGAAATGTACCTGCGGATGAAGGGACAGCAATTCAGGTAACCATTACTACCGATATAGGAGGTACGTGGTTTCTGGTTAAAGGGGTTAACCGCTGGGCTCTTGAAAGAGTCGCTCCCGCCAAGGTAAGCTCAGAGGTTCAAATTTTGCCCGACAGTGCCTGGAAACTGTTTTCTAAAAGTATCCGCCCCGAAGCAGTGAGTAAAGATATCCGTATAACAGGCAATCAGGACTTGGGTAAAGTTGTTTTGTCTATGGTTTCGGTGATGGCCTAAGCTGTGCATTAATATCTCAATTCACCACAACCCCCTTTTTTACCGTTAAAATTTCTACTCCTTTTTCCTTAGCCGCGGTGTTAATGCGATCTACATTTTTGTCGATCGTGCTATGCAACTGGGCCAATTCTTCATCTATCATTTTAGATAATATTTGACGAACTTCTTCGCCCTGCTTCGTTGGGCGAAAATCCCCTTGCGCCTGCTCCACCATTAAATGTGCTAATCGGTTATTTATTTTAATACCGTAGTTGAGAGGATCTTGCACACTTCGGTTTTTTGTTTGATGGATATTGTTTTCGTGTGCTGTAAGCTCCTCTTCAAATTGCTTTACCAAATCCGACAGCGATTTAAATTGAGGATCGCTGCCAATTTTACTTTTCAAATAGCCAAGGTCTTCTTTTATTTTCCGAATGTCAATCACTCCTTGGTTCGCTTCACTTACTTTGTCGCGCACTTTAATGAGGAAATCAAATTGGGCTAGTAAGTCTTCTTGCGTAGAGGAAACACGAGGATCTTTTAAGATCTCAAACTCCTGTTCACTTACATTTCCGTTAACTGTTAAACGTACTTTGTATTTACCGGGCACGGCTTTGGGTCCCTGGTTTGGCGAACCGTAATACACCATTCCCGGAAAAGTGGTATACCCCGGATACCGCATGTCCCACACAAATCGATTGCCACCACTTTTTACTGTTAACTGTTCACGACCTTTTCCTTTTGTGCTGAATGTGTTGATGACCGTTCCTGACAACTCTAAAATCTCCAGTTTAATTTCTGATTTTTCATCTACACTCTTCACAAAGAAATGAATCAGCACACCCCCGGGATGATTCTCTCCTTCCAATTTTCTATTGGGCCCGCGCCAACCCGATCCACCTGGCATCCGATAACTTGCCATTGGTTTGTATAGAATATTTTCCTTGCTGCTTAACTCTTTATTAAGTTGATGAAGCGGGGTTAAATCATCAATCATCCAAAAACTACGACCATGCGTAGCAGCTATCAGGTTATCATTTTTTATAGCCAGGTCAGCAATGGGCACGGGCGGTAAGTTCATTTGAAATTTGCTCCAGCTTGCTCCATCATCAAATGAAATCCACATTCCTTTTTCGGTTCCGGCATACAGCAATCCTTGTCGTTTAGGGTCGGCTCGCACCACGCGTACAAATTCTTCTTTCGGAATTCCATTGGTGATGAGGGTCCATGTTTTTCCATAATCTGTTGTTTTATAAACATATGGAGTATAGTCTCCAAATTTATAGGAAGTTGCTACTGCGTATGCTCCACCTTTCACAAATGGATTTACATCTATGCTATTCCACATGTTATACTTTGGCGAAATAGAAGGAGTTACATTTTTCCAATTCTTGCCACCATCCACGGTCACCTGAATTAATCCATCATCAGAGCCCGTCCAGATTTCATCTTTAGTATAAGGCGATTCTGAGATTACAAAAATGTTTGCATAATACTCAGCCCCGGTATTGTCTTGCGTAATTGGACCACCGCTGGATTTAATTGTCTCAGGTTCGTTACGGGTTAAGTCCGGACTAATTGCCTCCCAGCTTTGACCACCATTATAGGTTACATGTAAATAGTTTGAGCCTGCATATAATTTTTTAGGATCGTGAGGACTAAACGTAAGAGGGTAGTTCCAATTGAAGCGATACTTCATCACTTCGGCTCCTGAGCCGGCCGGAAGATCGGGCCATACATTGGTGCTTCGTTCTTGCCCGTTATCTAAGTTGTTCATACTCATGTAGCCCTTGTAATCACTTCCGTAAATGATGTTGGGATTTGTAGGGTCAGGGGCCAGGTGGGCGCTTTCTCCGATAGGCAATGCCTCCCAATCTTTTTCTGAAATACTACTTCCATTAGTGCGATGTGGGATGCGCACACTGGAATTGTCTTGTTGCGCGCCAAGAATATTGTATGGGAAAGCATTATCCGTGGTAACCCGATAAAATTGTGCCGTAGGTTGATTGTGATAGGTAGTCCAGTTTTCTCCGGCATCGTTCGAAATCTGAGCCCCTCCATCATCGGCTATCGCCATGCGGTTATTATTGTTTGGATCAATCCACAAGTCGTGATGATCACCATGCGGTGCATTTTTTAGTTCAAAAGTTTTACCCCCGTCTTTCGATACACCATAACTCACATTCATCACAAAAACTTTGTCTTCATTTTGCGAATCCGCATAAATGCGACAATAATACCACGCGCGTTGCAGCAACGCACGATCCTGATTTACCCGTGTCCAGGTTTTACCGGCATCGTCCGATCGATAGACACCCGGTGCTTCCGAGTTTTCAATAATGGCCCACACGCGATTGGTATTTACAGGCGAAACGGTCACTCCAATAATTCCATTCAATCCTTTCGGCATACCTGGTTTGTCAGAAAGATTTTCCCACGTATCGCCACCGTCCGTACTCTTCCATAATTTTGAATCCGGGCCACCGCTATCCATGCGATACCCGTTGCGTTTTATGTTCCAGGTGGCTGCATATAGAATGCGTGGATTATTCGGATCGAAAATTAAATCTCCTGCCCCAGCGGTATCATTAATATATAAAACACGTTTCCAGTTTTGGCCGCCATCCACACTACGATACACTCCACGCATTTCGTTAGGCTTCCAGAGATTACCCATGGCCGCTACATAAACCACATCCGGATTTTTAGGATGCACTCTGATTCTTGAAACATGACGTGAATCCGCCAGCCCAATGTGTTTCCAGCTGGTGCCTGCATCTGTTGACTTCCAAACGCCCCAACCGCTGGAAACATTGTTGCGCACGGTTTGCTCGCCTTCACCTACATAGATAACATTCGGGTCGCTTTCGGCCACAGCTACTGCGCCAATCGAACCTCCAAAATACGCATCGGTAATATTACCCCAGGTTTGGCCGGCATCGGTGGTGCGCCATACTCCACCTCCTACTGCACCAAAATAATACAGATTCGAATTGCCTGAAACTCCTGTAACGGTACCGGATCTACCCCCTCTAAATGGCCCTAGTTCGCGCCAGCTAATGCCCGAGTATAACGATTGATCAAAAGTCAGGCCTGTAGTGGCTGGGGTTCCTTTTTTTTGTGAATAGGAGGTTAGTGTGACAAGCA
>JAEUUB010000248.1 GCA_016787745.1 Cyclobacteriaceae bacterium | reverse complement strand
CTGGAGGGTTCAGTGGCGGAACATTAAACATACCTCGATTTACACAGTTAGGCTCAGCCCCTACCACGCTAAATCTTACTGGGACAGCAGCAATTTTGCGGGTGGGTCCGCTTACAACGTTTGGGGGCAATACCGATTTACGGGCTCCGCAACTTTTTTTGGATGGAATTGATGTTGGGGGAACAGCTTATCTTGAAAAGAAGGACGCTGGAAATAATACCGGCTTAGGAAATAACACATTTAATTCAACCACAACCCTTGTAAATAATGGTAGTGGTGTTCTCAGAACGAATGGTAATAACACGTTTAACGGAGCAACTACAATTACTAATAACGGAACAGCAGACATTCTATTAGAATTAGTTTCAGGTAGTACCTATAATGGAGATGTCACTTTCACTAATTCCGGCACGTCAAATGTGCGAGTGGCCTATGCAGGCACCAACCAATTTAATGGAAATATTATTGTTAACAGTACCAGTGGAACGGGTATTGCTTTTTGTGAAAGTGTAGCGGGTACCGCAACATTGGCTGCAACTAGAACTATCACCCTGGGCGGACTGGGCTTTTCAAGCGGGTCGTTGACGTTGCCCCGGTTTACTCAACTGGGAAACACACCCCAAACTTTAACGGCATTTTCAGGTACTACATTGTTAACTGTAGGGCCGGGTTCAGCGTTTGGTGGCAATGTAAATTTTGTAGCGCCTCAATTACTGCTAAATGGATGTACCTATAGCGGAACAGTTACCGTGGAAAAAACCGGAGCGACAGATAATGCAAGCGCAGGAGGAAATATTTTTACCGGAGTAACTACTATCACCAATAGTGGTTCAGGATACTTGCTTTTGGGTAACTCGTCAAGCGATCAATTTCTGAGTCCAACCACATTTAATAATACAGGCAGCTATCGGATATATTTCGCACACAATCACGGTGGTCAAACCACAACCTTTGCATCTAGCGTAACCCTTAATTCAAATAAAACAGGAGGCAGTGATGCCTGGTCGTTCTTTGTGGGGGAAGGCGCCAATGTGGGCGTTTCCTTTGGAGGAGCACTTACCATTAACTGTGCTGGTGCAATTCAAAGTAATCATAGATTTTTAAATGGTGGCGGCTCAACCGCTATTTATAATGGCCTTGTCAGCATCAATAATACCAATTCAGCCGCGGGCACAGTAATACAAATGGGAGAAAATGGAAACTCGACTTATAATGCAAATATCAATGTTATAAACTCGGGGGGGGCAGCCGGGATTACGTTTAATGGCCTCGCTGCCGCCAGTTCTATTCTTAATGGTGCAATCTCATCCGGTACTTTTTCAAGTGGTTCCCTAAACTTATATCGCTTCACCCAAGTTGGCGCAATACCTGAAAATCTTACCCTTACCAACGGAGCCATTCTAAGAGTTGGCCCCAATTCAAGTTTTGATGGGGATGTGAATTTTGTTTCGCCCCGTCTTTTTTTGAATGGAGCAACTTACAATGGAACTGCCTATTTAGAAAAAAATGGCGCTACTGATGATGCTGGTAATGGTGGTAATATTTTTAATGGAACGACCACGCTCGTTGACTCCGGAAGTGGTTACCTGATGTCAGCCAATTCTTCACCGGATATTTTTAATGGTGCACTTACCGTAACTAATTCTGGAAGTAATTGGATATACTTAGCCCATAATGTAGCCGGCAATCAATTCAACAATAATATTACCGTTAACAATACCGGCAGCGGAAGCGGGATTCTCTTCTCAAACAATGCTACCGGGGCTTCCACATTTACCAACGGTACTATCAGCGTTGGAGGCTCGGGCTTTTCGGTTGGGGATTTACGCTTACGCAGATTTACACAAGTTGGTGCAATCGCGCAAAATCTAACACTCACTGGATCTGCCAGACTATGGGTAGGGCCCAATTCTGGATTTGATGGGAATGTGAATTTTGTAGCACCACAACTTCTATTAAACGGTGCAACTTATAATGGAACGGCTTCTTTGGAAAAAAATGGGGCAACCAATAATGATGGTGATGGTGGAAATATCTTTAATCAAGCAACAACAATCACAAATTCGGGTAGTGCCAGATTGCAAACGGGTACGCTCTCACCCGATATTTTTAATTCCAATCTCGTAATTACTAATGCCGGTTCATCTACGGTTCAGTTAGCTGAAAATTCAGCAGGCAATCAATTCAATGGAAATATTGAGGTGAATTCCACTTTTGGAGGGGGCATTTATTTTGGAAACAGTGCATCAGGAACCTCTACACTGGCAGCAGGCAGAACGATTGGCGTGGGTTCCAGTGGGGTGATCAGCGGGGATATTCGATTGATTCGATTTACCCAAGTTGGCCCTACACTGCAAACATTAAATCTTTCGGGTATCGCAATACTCACTTTAGGCCCCACTTCAAGTTTTGGCGGTAATGTAGATTTCAGAGCGCCTCAATTACTGCTAAATGGAACAACCTATAGTGGAACCGCTTACCTTGAGAAAACAGGTGCCGGAAACAACACGGGTGCAGGGGGTAATATATTTAATGGAGCAACTTCTATTGTAAACTCCGGAAGCGGTCAATTAATCACAGCTAATTCTTCACCTGATGTTTTCAATGGCACGCTAACCGTAACAAATACCGGGTCGAATATTATTTATTTAGCGCACAATGTTACGGGATCGCAGTTTAACGGAAACATCACCTTCAACTCAACTCTGGGCAGTGGCGGAATCTATTTTGCCAATAACGCCACGGGGGACGCAACATTAGCTAACGGGGTTTCATTACTTACTGGTGGATTAGGTTTTAGTAGTGGTGAACTAAGGTTTAGAAGATTTACCCAAATTGGAGCAGCTCCTCAAACACTCTTACTAACCGGAACTGCCCTTATGCGGATTGGCCCTTCCTCCACGTTTAATGGCAATATAGATTTTCGCGCACCCCAATTTGCTTTGGATGGAGCTATTTATAACGGTACTACGTATCTTGAAAAAACAGGCGCTACAAATAACGACAGCCCCGGTGGTAATACATTTAACGGGTCTACGACCATCGCAAACTCGGGGAGTGGTTTTTTCAGATTTGCCCTTTCAGCATTAGATACTTTTAATGGAGACCTGACTCTTACAAACACGGGTTCCTCAACAATTCGCATGGCTGATAATACACCCGGTACGGTGTTCAACGGAAATATTATTGTTAACTCAACTTTTGGGGGTGGTGTATATTTCAGCGAAAGTGGAGGTGGCACCGCCTCTCTTGCCTCTGGTCGTACGATATCCGTGGGTGGATTAGGTTTTAGCATTGGTGAATTGCGCCTAAGAAGATTTACGCAAAATGGGGGTGCCGCACAAAACCTTGTATTTACCGGAACAGCCGGATTAATTTTAGGTCCTTCAATAATATTCAATGGTGCTGTTGATTTTCGTGCACCCCAGGTAGCTATCAATAGTGGAACTTATAACAGTACCACTTTTATTGAAAAGACGGGGGCATCTCCTAATAGTGGAACGGGTGGCAGCACGTTTAATGCAGCCGCTACTATTCAAAACAGTGGAACTGGATATTTACGTACGGATGGCAACATGACTTTTAATGGCGCCACTACTCTGGTAAACTCAGGCACAGATTATTTGCTACTTGAACTAAACAGTGGCAGCAACTACAATGGAGACTTAACATTAATCAATTCAGGTTCTTCCAACATTCGGATGAGTTATCAGGGTACAAGCAGCTACAATGGAAACATTCTGGTGAATAGTACCGGTGGCACCGGTATTATCTTCTGTGAACAAGGGACGGCCACCGCTACCCTGGCCAATACGAAGACGATCTCTGTTGGCGGCACCGGATTTACCGCAGGTACTCTTTATATGCAGCGCTTTACACAAACCGGCAGTACCGTTCAAAATCTGGTTTTAACAGGTGCCTCAACATTTAGAAGTGGTGCTGGTGTAACCTGGAATGGGAGTCTAATTGTGAGTGCTCCGGCTGTACTTTTAGATGGTTCCGTCCTGAATGGCGCAACCAACTCGCTGATTAAAACTGGAACTTCAACCGACAATAGTGCCGGAGGAAATAGTTTTGCAGGCAACACAACTTTTACAAACTCAAGCAC
>JAEUUB010000226.1 GCA_016787745.1 Cyclobacteriaceae bacterium | reverse complement strand
TTTGGTAACCGGATCGTAGACAAATCCTTGCAAGGAGTTTATTCCTCCTGGCCCATACCGGGAAAAATCACTCCCATTCAAATCATCATCCCCAATCACTCCGTACATCTTATTAAGGTTGTTAAACTCGCGGTCGGCTCGTGAAGAAGCTTGTTCAAAAGCTCGCTCTGCATCTTTTATAGGGTCGGCCCCACTTACATCATTCCAAAACACCGGGTCATTAAAGGCAAAGTTATAGGTTGAGAAGGAACTGTACCGGTCGGCCATAGGGTCTACCTGCGTCATGCGGCCCAGCACGGGGTCGTAGTTTCTGTAATGCAGGTCGTACACGCCCGTGGTGGTATTAAGCTCGGTGCCACCATTGCCCAAAAAATTATTGCCGGTTGTGTTTTCGCGGGTCCAACTATTAGCGGTTTGCATGCCAAATGGATAATATTCGTTGTATTGAATCACGTTGCTTTTGGTGTGCGTCATTACAATATCATCAAAGTATACATCTACCAAGGTAGCACTTTCGTTGCTTACATACATAAACACATACCCTTCTTCTTTTATGGTGTACTCGCGGCTCATTAAATCGTGCGGCACTACGGGGGTGGCGCCCACCTGGTTGGCTGTTGGGGCTACAGCTTCCCACGCGGCATCTAACAGTTTATAGTTTTTATCGAACACGATAATGTTTACAAAGGCTTTGGGGGCTCCTTGAAATTACTTTCTTTTGGGCTCTAACCTTACATTGGCTTTTCCATGAGTCTTTAGAAAAATCTGATGATCATTCTGTTTATTGGAAACGAATTTTATCCATTCAAAAAAGCGCCAATAACTAATTGGCTTGTTTCCCTTTCCGGTTGCTTCTTTTTTCGCGCACCTCGCGTTTCCATAACTGCCAGTTTTCCTGGGCTACCTGAAATAAACGCTGATACGAATTGCTTGCGTTTGAAGACATTGAAACGGTTTGAACATTCATAATCATTCCTGTTTTTCTTAGAGACACCTTTAGGCCAGTTTACCCCTATCGTTCGCCATCCTCTTTAAAATGATCTAACAGTCTTTGACTATTCCCCAACACCGATTTACCTTGCCGCCCGTGAAAAAAGAATCTTTCCTTGCTTATTTCTGTCTGGCCGGTATCTGTATTATCTGGGGCACCACCTTTTTGGTCATGCGCATTGGCGTTATGCAATTTCCCCCTTTTCTGTTCGCTGCTATCCGCCAGATAATAGCCGGATCGCTTTTATGTGGGCTTATGCTTTTTGTCCGGAAGGAAAGGTTTCCTTCTCTAAAAACCTTACGCATTCAGGCCTTTCGGGGATTTCTTATGATTACCTGTGGCAATGGCCTCGTATCGTGGGCCGAAGTTTTTGTGCCCAGTGGTTTAGCCGCCATCATTTGTTCTACCATGCCCGTAATGGTTATTCTCATTAATCTTTCCGTTAATCGATCAGAAATGCCGAATTGGATAATTGGGGTTGGCGTAGTTGCCGGGTTGTCAGGAATTATTCTTGTGTTCAGCGAATTTCTAACCGACTTCGCTAACCCGAATTACCGCCTGGGCATTG
>JAEUUB010000209.1 GCA_016787745.1 Cyclobacteriaceae bacterium | reverse complement strand
GTTTATTCCTTGGTTGTTTCATCGGTTACTTACAAAACCCATCTGGTGAAAGACGTAGTGGTTGAAAGTGGTAACAAAACTACTCTGGAGGTTACACTGGCCGAGGATGTTGCCGAGTTAGAGGAGATTATTGTAACAGCTAAAAAAGACATTGCTACCGATTTAAATCTGATGAACTCCATCCGCGAAAGTAAGTTGGTGGTAAGCGGTATTTCGTCTGAGCAGATAACCAAGTTGCCCGATCGCGATGTTGCGCAGATTGCACAGCGTGTGCCGGGGGTTACAATTGTTGATAATCGTTTTGTGGTGGTACGAGGTGTGCCTGAGCGGTATAACCAAGTATTGATTAACGGTGCCATTGCTCCCAGTACAGAAATCGACCGCAGATCATTTTCGTTTGACATGGTTCCTGCAGGCGCGATTGATCAAATGCTGATTTATAAATCGGGAACGGCCGAACTGCCGGGCGATTTTGCCGGGGGGGTTATTCAACTGGCCACCAAGCAACCTGCGTACGAACCCTTTACAACTTTTGGATTAAACTTTGGCTATCGCACCAATACAACCTTTCAGGAAAACCTTTCTTCGGACGGCAGCAGTACCGATATTCTGGGATTTGATAATGGGTTCCGCGATATCCCTGAAGGATTTCCCGCCAGCAATACCCTGATCGCTTCAGCCAAAAACTCAGCTTTGCGTGAACGTGCGGGAAAATCGTTAACTAATAATTTCGATTACAGTAGTAAACAAGCACCCGCGGACATGGGCTTCAACTTTGCGTTGTCAAGAAGTTTTAACGCGGGTAATCTCAAGTTTAATAACCTTACCGCACTTTCTTATTCCAACAGTTATCAGTATTACGTATCTGATTTTTTGCGGTATAATACGTTTACGGCAACAACCGCAGAGAAGAGATTTGAGTACAAAGACAATTTTTATGGAAACGATGTGCGCGTTAACCTGATGCACAACTGGCTGGTTGAACTGAACGAGCGCAACCGCATCGAATTCAAGAACCTGTTTGTGCAATTGGGAGAAAATGAAACTACCATCCGTGTAGGGGACGATAAAATTCAGAATCCAAACTTTGACCGTACCAATTACGCTTATCATTACCTGAGCCGCTCTATTTATTCAGGGCAGCTGGAGGGTACGCACGAGTTGGGCGATGGAACAAGCAAATTGAATTGGGTGCTTGGCCTAAATTATATTAAGCGGAATGAGCCGGATTACCGGAGATTCAGAACCTATCGGGATAAAAATTTTGCAGGCACGGAAGAGCCGTATACTATGCAATTACCCGCTGCCGGAAACGTCTTTGAAACAGGTCGTTTTTGGTCTGGCTTAACCGACATAGGATACTCCAACGGGTTAAATTTTGAAAAACGTTTTTCTTCAGGTGATAAGAAAGCTCCTCTGTTAAAGGCTGGTTATTATACCGAATACAAGACGCGTGAATTCCGCGCCCGTTATGTTAACTATCAATATCCTAACACCGCTGATTTTGATCAGGCCATTGGCCAGGAGTTAAGCCGTTTACCTTTAGATCAGATCTTTGCACCTGAAAACATTAAACGATCGGATGGATTTGTAATTGAAGAAGGTACACAGCCACAAGACTCTTACCAGGGAACAAACCTATTGGCGGCCGGGTATGTAAGTGGTTCAAAATCTTTTAACCAGTTAGATGTAACTGCAGGTTTCCGGGGCGAGTACAACGTGCAGACGATTGATGCTCGTACCAATACAGGAACCATTGATATCAACAATCCGATTTTTGCGGCCTTACCTTCGTTAAACGTAGCATATAATTTAACCAATCGCTCTCTGGTTCGCGCTGCCTATAGTCGCACCGTAAACCGACCCGAGTTCAGAGAGCTGGCCCCGTTCTTATACTACCAGTTTGAATATGAAGCCGCCCTCATTGGTTCGCCCGATTTGAAAACAGCCTTCATTGATAATATTGATCTGCGTTGGGAGATGTACCCGAATCCAGGAGAATTGATTAGCATAGGCGGATTTTATAAGAATTTTAAGAATCCCATTGAAACCTATCTTCAGATCACGTCCGAAAATCCACAACTTTTTTACGCCAACGCGGTGGACGCCACAGCGTATGGAATCGAGTTTGAATTTAGAAAATCATTGGCAAGCTTAGGTGTTTCCCGATTCTTGAGAAATACATCCGTAAACTTAAATGCCGCATGGATAGAAAGTAATGTCGATGTAGGTGCCGCTGCCACCAACCAGGTTCAAAATCGTCCGTTGCAAGGGCAATCCCCCTATATAGTAAATACAGGCTTGTATTATCGCGATGAGGAAACCGGGTTTTCCATGAATGTTGCTTACAATGTTTTTGGTCCGCGTATTTTCTCCGTGGGTGATAAATTATTTCCGAGCTGGTTTGAAATGCCACGTCAATCCGTTGATTTTCAGATTGCGAAAACATGGAACCGTCAATTTGAAACCAAGTTGAATATTCAAAACCTCTTAAACGCCACTTATCGTCTTTATCAGGATAACAACAGCGACAATAAAATAGAAACAAAAGACGAAGCGATTATTCAAAGCTATCAGATAGGAACGCTGTTCTCTGTAGGACTTAGCTGGAAATTTCAGAAAAGCGAGTGAG
>JAEUUB010000205.1 GCA_016787745.1 Cyclobacteriaceae bacterium | reverse complement strand
AAAGGCAGCCAGACCCAACAAAACATTTTGCGAAAACTTTACCACCGTTGCATATTTTAATCCCTCTTCGCCCAGCATATTTCCGGCCGCCACTACGGCCCCGGTAGTATCAATGGTTCCGCCCATCCACGCACCGGCTGTCGCATCATTTAAGTCAAGTACCCGGGCCAGGTATGGCATGAAGAGCAACATAGGAATGGCCGTGATGAGCACCAATGAAATTACGTAAGAGAGTTTTTTGCTATCGCCTTTAATAACCCCTGCGGTGGCAATGGCCGCAGAAACACCACAAATGGCAACTGCACTGGAGAGCATGGTGCGGTACTCTTCATCGAGTTTCATTTTTTTGCCGAGCCAGAAACAAAACTGCCATACCAGCAGAACAACCACAACAGATTGCAACATGCCCAGCGAACCCGCCTTCAGTATGTCGCTAAATAAAATGCCGCAGCCTAACAGCACCAATCCTATTTTAATATACAGTTCGGTTTGCAGCAGCGGTTTTATTCGTTCGGGGACACCCAAAAAATTTGAAATGAACAATCCGATTAATAAACTGAAGATTACAATTTCAAGACCTAACTCTTTGGCCGGACCAAACGCAGTTATTATGTGGGCGAGCAGCGTGATCAGAAAAATAAACAAGTAGCCCAAGAGGCTGGCGAGGGAAACGGGGTCTCCTTTTAAACGGCCGGCAATCCAGATCACCAGAAAGGAAAATCCGAAAAGCGAGAGCAGATTAATCCCATCCTGCGGGTTGAAAATGGTGGCGAGCTCGGAGAAATAATTCCACGACAGTACCGGAAACCAGAAGACCATGCCGCTGCCGGCAACCAGTATTAAAAGCGCAGCCAGCAGCAATGCGGTATAGTCTTCTGATAATTTCATTTTGAGTAAGAGTAAGTCTATCTCAGTTTAAATTCTCTTCGAACAGTTTCAGAATTCGCTTATACTCGTCTGTCCAGCTGCTGGGTTCTACAAAGCCATGATCTTCCATGGGATACACAGC
>JAEUUB010000161.1 GCA_016787745.1 Cyclobacteriaceae bacterium | reverse complement strand
CTCGGCAGCAAAGATGGGGAGCAGGGCAACGGCTCCCCCAAATAGTACTGCAAATAAATCTAAGGTAATGGCGCCAAGTATGATTTGATTGTTGAAAACGAATTTGATTCCGGCTTTAATTTTTTCCGCGATGCCTTGCTCTCCACTCAGGGGCGGCAGGGGTCGGTTGGGTATGGTAAGATAACAAAAGAGTGCCGCCAGCACGAGTATAGCATCGGCTGTATAGGCTGCGGTAATTCCAAAAAATCCATAAATCAAGCCACCTATCATTGGGCCGCCCACAGAGGCGCTCTCCCACATAGTGCTGTTCCAGGTAATTGCATTTTGATACAACGACCGATCGACCAGTTGTGGCATAAACGAGAAATTGGCGGGCGACAGAAATCCGCGCGCAATACCACTTACAAAAATCACTACATAAATGGCTAAGGTGCCCTGTTGAATTAGGAAGGCGCCTGGGTTAGTTGTAAAGTATAACAACGACACGGAGCAGAATGCCAATAGCACAACGCAGCAAACAATTATTTTTTTTCGTTCAACAACATCGGCTATATGGCCTGCATAAAGTGAAACTGTAATAGCAGGGATTGCTTCGGCCAGCCCGATCAGGCCCAGCGATAAAGGATCTTTGGTTAATTCGTAAATCTGCCAGCCAACCACTACGCCTTGAATTTGAATAGCCAGCGTGATAAAGAGTCGTGATAAAACGAACAATCGAAAGTCTCGGATGCGGAGGGCTGCGTACGGGTCTGGCTTTGTCATGGGATGTAACACACAGACAGCGAAGAACTCTTTTTAATCATCGGCATTCTGTTAAAATAATTTTTCAATAGCCTCCAATGCTTTTTGTTGACGGCTTTCCCGGTGGCCGTTAATCTCTACAAAAGGCACTCCGCTATTCTCCACTTCATTTTTATGTACCATCCATAAATCTTCGCGCTTGTCAGGGTGTTCGCGTTGCGGATCGGCCTCCCACGGAATGTCTATATAGCACAACAGGTACAAATCATAGGTGCGTGCTTGAAGTTGTTTAAGAATGTCTTCATCGCACTTTCCAAATTTATAGTTACTCCAGATCTTGATCGTAAGTAAATTGGTATCGCAAATCATGAGCCGATTGGCATCCCGCAACCATTCGTCTTCCATACGCAACTGGCCATGCGCAATTTTTAAGAGATCATTTTCTTTATAAGGTCGGCCTAACTTAGCCAGATACGCGCGGGCATATTCCTGAACCCAACAGGTGGAGTAGTGATTAGCCAAAAATTGAGAAAGCTCAGATTTTCCAGTGCACTCAGGTCCGGTTACACAAATTTTTTTAATGTCAGAGAATTCTGCCTTAGAATCGAACATAGGCTTACTTTTTTGCCAAATTAGCTATTTAAAAGGTATTTGGAAGGTGAAACGGACCTTTGGGTTTCGCCAATCAAGATTGGATAATTATCTTTCGATTAAATCGTGTTGCGTGAAACGTAGAAAAGCACTTAAAAAGATTGGTCTGGGTATTTCAGCGGGTTTGTGGGTGCCTGGTGTAATATGGTCTTGCAAAAAAGACGATCCGGGTCCCGAAGTTCCCTATAGTGATACGGTGGTTATAATTGGTGCGGGGGCAGCCGGCCTCTATGCTGCCGACATATTGCATTCGAAAGGAATCAATGTAATTATACTGGAGGCCAGCAATCAAATAGGAGGACGGGTTCGTTCATTGCGAAATCAAAAAGAATTATTGGTTCAGACCTCGGCAGACTTTCCTGTAGAATTGGGGGCAGAAGTTGTGTACGGCACAGATTCAGTTATGGGTAAAATCGTAAGTAAGTATAATCTTACCCAAATAGATTTAACCACTCAGGCCGTTGATCAATTTGTTTTAGATAACGTGGCCAAATCGAAAGAGGGATGGGGAGCTGATTCGGATCTGAATGCCGTATTAAATTTTGTAAATAACCTGCCTACTTATTCGGGGGGTAATGTTTCAATGAAGCAGGCTGCGGGTGTAAGTACGCGAGCTGATGCGTTACTTAATTCTATGGCCGGAAATTTTTATGGGTCATCCAGCGATCGTGTTGGCGCCACGGGAGTGAGTGATGATCTGAAAACAAAAACACACGACAACAAGCCCTTTACTGTTAAAACGAACCCATTACAAGATTTGCTCTCGTCTCGCTTTAATCAGATCGTAAGTAAAGTTCAATTAAACTCCGTAGTTAAGTCCATTAATTATTCGGGTGAAAAAATTATTATCACAGATAAGGAGGGGAATCAAATTGAAGCGGGAAAAGTAATCGTTACTACTTCGTTGGGTGTGTTGAAGGGGGGCGGTATAGCTTTCAGTCCCGCACTACCTTCTGCTAAAGTTGCATCCATGAACAAGATTGGGATGGACGCTTCGCTTCGAATTATAATTGACTTCAAGAAGAATTTTTGGGGCGATAATTCCGGATACATTTGGGGCGGTACCACGGGCCCCATGTATTTTAATGCCGGGGTGGCCCGAAGTGAATTTTACCGAACTCTTTCGGTAACCATCCATGGCCCCAAAGCCCAGGAACTTTCTGCACAGGGCGATGCCGTGATTGACACCATTCTGGCCGAGTTGGATGCTATTTATGATAACCAGGCTTCCTTGTTTATACGCAAAGAGATTAATGATAAAGATGGTACAGAAGGGGCTCGTATCTGGTTTAAAGCAGATTGGGGGAAAGATGAGTTCTTCAAGGGAGGCGCATCCTATTTAATGCCCGGGGCTAGCGTGCAAGATCGTGAGAATTATGGAGCAGCTCTGAATGATAAAGTCTTTTTTGCGGGAGAAGGAACCGACACAGGGGGCGATGCCGGAACATTAAATGGGGCTCTTAATTCTGCTGAGCGTGTTGCGCAAGAAGTGATTGATTCTATTCTTTCGACTTAGTTATTCATAAAATTTAAATTACGAACCCCCGCGGCCCAATAGAGCGAAGCCTTCATCTTTTCATATTCGGCTTTAAGTTTTAGTAACTTCGATTGGGATTGAATCAGTTTTTCCTGCTGCACATTTATTTTGAATAAATCACTTTCACCTTTCTCCAGATTAAAAAGTTCGGCCTTTAATAACCGCTGATAATTAAGAGCAACCGCGTTTTGCTGTTCTAAAATTTGTTGGGTATTCACCATTTGATTAAAGATCATGTTCAGTTGGTTAATTATTTCGCGCTCGGTCTGCGTAAGTTCATAGGCAGTACCTTTGATTTTTAGTTTTGCCTGTGCAAGCTTAGCCCGTTCTTTACGAATTAGAATAGGCATGGCAAAATCGAACCCAAATTTATAGTCATTCAGAAAAGTAAAGGATTGAAACTCACCCGTTGGGGTAATGGGTTGATTCAGGAAATTATAACTTAAGTCCAGTTTAGGCTTAAGATACTCAACCGCTAATTTTCGGTCAATCTCCAACTGATCTAACTTTACATTTAATTTTGTGAGTTCGGGATGATTTTGTTTTGCTTGTAATGAAAGTTCTTCCAGGGTTGTAACCGACAGCAATTCTCCATCGCTTTGTACTAATACCGGGGCAATCGTATTACTCAATTGCAAAGGTTGCTCTTCCGCATCCCACAAGTAGTTTGAAACTTTAACCCCACTGTTCAAAAAATCAAGGTAAGCCTCCTGGCGCTCAACAAGCCGCTGTTGCAAAGTAATTTTTGCCTGAATGGTGTCAAGGACAGAGGCTTCACCAAATTGAACATTCAGTTTTACTCTTCTAAAAATTTCTTCGGCAATGGCTGTATTTTGATTTAAGAGTCTGTAATTGTAATACGCATAGTACCATTGCCAATAGTCTTTGGCAGCCTCTAAAAGTATTTTATTTATGAGTTTTATTTGTTCGGCTTCAGCAAGCCGGGTAAATAATTTTGCTTGTTGAACAGCGGCTCTCCGGTCATCTGTAAAAAGGCCCTTCCCTAAGGGTAACGAGATGCCTGTAAAAAGTTGGCGGTTATTATCGGAGGGCGGAAAAATGTTTTCGGGGTCGAGAAAAACACCTGTATTTTGTTCAATGCCGATTTTAGGATCGACCGGGAACCAGGTGGGAACGGAAAAGGAGGCAATCCACTTCTTGTAATAATCCTTATCGTCAAACTCTTTCATATTTAGTCTGGTT
Source organism: Cyclobacteriaceae bacterium (assembly GCA_016787745.1). Classification (GTDB taxonomy): domain Bacteria; phylum Bacteroidota; class Bacteroidia; order Cytophagales; family Cyclobacteriaceae; genus ELB16-189. The sequence continues at coordinate 4,177 of JAEUUB010000161.1, read as the reverse complement.
TCCAACTTAGGATCAAACGCGCCTCGCGCAAAGCGAACTTCTTGCTGTGCCATTTCGGTTAGCAATCGGTTTTGCTTCACCAACGGATGGTATTCAAGCATGGAAGCATACAGGTTTTCAAGGCTAAAACCGGTAACTGTATCAGGAAGTATAAATAAAGAATCCAGCGCCCCCTGTGCCTGAGTGCCACTCACAGTCAGAGAAAATAAAAATATGAGTATGGACTTTTTCAAGAATTGTAGTTTACTTGGTTTTAGCTTCAACTTTATTGACTTTCTCTTCCATTTCCTTTTCCAAAGGTTCTTCATACAGGCTCGGAGGAAATCCATTAAGCTGTCGCCAGATTTCATACCAAACAGGAACATCATCCAGCATCACCCAGCCTTGCGTACCCGATCCGTTTCGGATCTGACGAGGCCACTTTTCATCGGCTACATCGGGCTTAACTAAAATTCGAAACTCGCCAGGTCTTGAGTTGACAAGATCAATGACTTCTACAATGCCCCCAAAGGAACCGACCGAAACACTGGGCCAGCCACTGAACTGCAGCGCAGGAAATCCATCAAACTCAATCCGAACCTTTCTTCCCTTACTGATCAAAGGCACATCCATGGCCTTCACAAACATTTCTACCGCCACATCATCCGATTGAGGCATGATGGTACAAACTGCTTCACCTTCTTTAATAGTTTCACCAATACCTGCCTGGGTCGCTTTAACTACATACCCTCCCTGGGGAGCCAGTATAAAGTACTGTTGACTTCGGATTTCCATGTTCGCCAATTCGTTGCGTAGTTTGGCAAGATCGCCCTCCGTATCGAACTGCTCTGCAAGGGTGTTGTTCAGATCCGACTCGGCCTTGCTGATTTTATCAAGATATTCAGCTTGCACCCGATCGATTTCGATTTTCGCATTAATAAAGTCTGCCTCGGCTCCCTGGTACTTGTATTCAAACTCCTGATACTTGGTGAGCGGGATGTTTCCAGCTTCAAACAAACTTTTGTTTCGCTCAAATTGATTTTTGGCGTTGGCAAAGCGAACCGCTTCGGCCTCTAGTTTTGCTTTAGATTGATCCACTTTGGTTTTCATGCCTTGCTGAAGGGCTTTTATCTGTCTTCTCAATGCCTGCGCTTTTAGATCTTTGGAGTTTAAGCTATTTTCTTTTGAAGCAATGATTTCGCGTAGGCGAACCAGAAACTTTGGGTCGAAATATTTTTCTTTCACTTCGCTTACGATGGCAATTGTATCGCCTTTATTCACCAACTGCCCTTCGCTAACCTTCCATTGTTGAATGCGGCCCGCAATTATTGTTTCAACGGTTTGAGGTCGGTTGGCCGGAGCGAGCGCGGTTACTTTTCCTTTTCCACGGATGTTCTGTTGCCAGGGAAGAAACAGCACAATCAGAAATAGTAGACCCATGCCAAAGAGCCAACGCGCCAATATTTTGCCGGCCATGGGCGTATCGAGCGAGCGTAACGAATACAGCCTGTCCTGTGGCATCATTTTCTCAACAGACCCTTGCGAAATTTTTAACATGGTTAGTTGATCAAGTCTTTTAATACTTCCATTTTCAATAATTCTTCCATTGTGCCTGTAGCCCGAATAAGCCCGTCATCTAAAACAACTACCCGGTCGCACACACTCATAATTAGCGGATCCTTGGAGGCAATGATGACTGTGGAAGACCGATTCTTGCCTGTGATTGCATTTAGCAGTTCAACTTTGTCGGATTTACCTAAGGTGATAAAGAAGTCGTTAAGGATTAGCAGCCGGGGTCTCTTTGCAAGACATCGCGCTAAGATAAGCTTGTGAATAACTGTTTTTGTTAATCCTTTACCACCACTCAATATATGCGTGTCTAAACCATTAGGCAGTGCGTTAATATAGTTGCTGAGTCCAACCTGAGAGAGCGCCTGCAGTGCATCGTGAGCTGTTGTAGAGGGTCTGCCAAGAGTGATATTTTCCAATAACGTGCCATCAAACAAATCTTCTTGCGAAATATTTTTAGCAACCTGATCACGCAGGTGGGTTAAATCCAAATCGCGCATCGAGTAATTATTCACCGTTACAGCGCCTTCATAATCAGAATATAAACCGGCAATAATATTCATTAAAGTTGTTTTACCTGAATTGCCGGCTCCGGTTATGCATACCGTTTCTCCGGATTTTATTTCAAGGTCAATTCCTTTAAGTGCCAAGTAACCAGAAGCTGCGTACCGGTATTTCAAATTTTTAATATCCAATTGAAAAGCCTGCTGCTGCGAATTCGGAAAGTCAAGACCCCCCACTTTTTCGATCGGAAGATCGGTTATATGTGCAATCTTATCTATCGCGGTTAACATGTCATAGACAACATCCATATACATAATAATTTTTTCAACCGCGTTCAGAATTAAAATGATTACGATTTCTGAAGCAACGAATTGCCCCAGAGTTATCTGGCGGTCAACTACCAACAGGGTTCCCATAATCAACAGGCCTCCGGTAATCATTGCTTTGAAAAGCACAATGAATGAAAATTGAGTTACCAGGACTCTGAAATGAATTTTCCGATTCTTCAGGTAATTGTTAACATTATAATCCGTCTTGCGAATCGGCAAGTCTGTGCTTCCCGCTAATTTGAAAGATTGTAAAGCCCTGCCCAATTCCTCTAACCATTGGGCTACCTTATATTTATATTTTGATTCCTGAATGGATGAATTAAGGCCACGCGGTCCGGTTAAGTAGAATATCAGGAATAAGGTAGCCAGCAGAATTAATCCGAAGAAAACGAAAAAGGGGTGGTATAGGGAAATAAGGAGTAATCCAAAGAGAATCTGAATGATGGATGACGATAGATCAATCAATAATTTGGGAAGTCCTTTTTGAATAGTAATTACATCAAAGAACCGGTTAATTAATTCCGGAGCGTAATTTCTCTGGATAGACTCCAACCGGATGCGGGGAATTCTAAATGCAAACTCCAACGAAGCTTTTGTAAATATTCTTCGCTGAAGAAACTCGACCAGACTAATTTGAACTACCTGTAACCCTCCGCTTAGTAAAACGCCAATAATAATAAGCCCGATCAGAAGATAGACTGAGCTAAAGAATACACCCCCGGAGATTAGTTCTACTGTAGTTTGAATTCCGAGTGGGATGACTAAACTGACTAAACCGATAATAATGGCATAAAAGAAAATGTATAGGATTTCTTTCTTTTCAGTTCCTAACAATTTGAAAAGCCTTTTAACGGGATTGAACGTTTCTCCTTCATGGCCTTCCATGCTGATGGGGCTTTCGTAAGCAAAGATGGCGAAGAACTCAATTTCTCCTTTTTGATTGGTTAACAGCGGAAGATCACTCAAACTTGTTACCTGATAAGGAACATCGCTTTGTGTCTGAATCTCAATAACGGAAATTTTGTTTTTCGCTACCGGTATTAGTAAGGCAGGTCGTATGTGTTCACCTTTAATGAAAGTTAGAATTGGATTCTTTTGACCTTCAAAAAAGTCCCTGAAAGCAAAATCATCAAGATGATAGTCCATGAAGAGGATTCTCATCTTGTTGCCGGCCTCCGTAAGGTCTCGTTTAAATTCGGTTAAATCTGTTTCTAAGTAGGTTCGTTGATTGGCCTCTACATGATGCAAATCATCGGTAGAGTAATCGTGTTTAAGCGCAAAGGCCACTTCACGCAGGCAGCGAACTATTTGGTCGTTGTTTAACATCGTTAGGCCTGTATTGATTTAAAAACGAGGGACTCTAGAAACTGCTCCAGCTTGAAGTAACGCTGATCATCTTTGCCAATGTTGGTAAGAGACGGGAGATGATCCGCAAAAAAGATTTGTTGCTTGGCTGCAATTAAAACCGTGCTGACTAAACTGTTGGCGGAGGGATAGTCTGGATTAATCTGATGTACCCACTCGGCTATTTTTTTACAGAGAGATTTAAACCCGCCAAATAATCCTTCTTTATTATCACTATCCACTTGCTTGGTCAAATAGGTTTTGTCCAGTTCTGCCAGCACAATGCGATGTAAAGCTTCCTCATCAATAAAGTCAAAAGTGTGATCATACTTTTTTTCTTCAGCGATGATGCGGATACAGGCTTTCAACTTTTCCCTGGGGTCGGTTAAACTACTTGTATACAAATCAATCCGATATTCCAACCAGTTCCAGTACCAGCCGATCAAGTATAA
>JAEUUB010000131.1 GCA_016787745.1 Cyclobacteriaceae bacterium | reverse complement strand
GAGATTATTTAGGTCGGGATTTATTACGCAGCGGTACCGATATTGGGTTAGATAAATCCTGGACATTCGAAGTTGACCTAACTCCTTACACGTCTTATATCTTTAAGATTAAATAGTATGCGGTTTAGTATCATTTTTATTCTTGTGCTTCTGCTGGGTTGCCAACAGCAGTCAAAAAAAGTAACCCAGTGGCCGTATGGTGTAAACTACGAAGTGTTTGTGCGTTCGTATGCGGATAGTAATGGAGATGGTATTGGTGATTTTAATGGGTTAACCAGTCAGTTAGATTACCTGCAACAGTTTGGAGTCGGTGGAATCTGGCTTATGCCGATTATGCCTTCGCCTACATATCATAAATATGATGTGACTGATTATAAAGCAGTGGACCCGGAATATGGCACGCAGGAAGATTTTAAGAAACTTGTGGCGGAAGCACACAAGCGGGATATTAAAATTCTGGTTGACTTAATCCTTAATCATACCGGTTCCGATCATCCCTGGTTTCAAAGTGCAATAGCTGATAAGAACAGTCCCTATCGCGATTATTATGTGTGGGCAAAGAAGGACTCTATTCGAGAGCAACTCTCCAAAAAAACCATCTCTCTGGATTCAGATAACCTTACACAATGGCATCCTGTAAAGGGTGATACCCTGGATGAACATTACTACGGTTTTTTTTGGGGCGGTATGCCCGATTTAAATTTTGACAATCCAAAAGTTAAAGCTGAATTTGTTGAGATTGGCAAATATTGGCTAGACGAAATGCAGGTAGATGGATTTCGATTAGATGCAGCCAAACATATTTACCCCACGGAACGAGCCACTGACAATCATGCCTTTTGGGTTTGGTTCAGAGAAGAGATGCAAAAGATAAAGCCCGATGTTTACCTTGTGGGCGAAGTGTGGTCGAAGGCAGCAGACGTGGCGCCTTACTTAAAAGGGTTGCCTGCCTTATTCAATTTTGATATGGGCTATGCCATTACTTCTGTCGTGCAAGCAGGACAGGATACCATTGGGTTGATCAGCAAGTATAAAGAGATTAATGACTTCTATATTTCCTCAACCAAAGATTACATAGATGCTACTTTCTTAAAAAATCATGATCAGAACAGAATAATGAGTGAACTGGGTAATGATGTTAATAAAGCCCGCGCAGCGGCTGGCATTTTGTTAACGCTGCCCGGAACACCCTACATTTATTATGGGGAAGAGATTGGTATGAAAGGAGTAAAGCCGGATGAGTATATTCGCGAGCCGTTTATCTGGGAGGATGGCGAAAAGGATAAACTTCGTACAACATGGGAAACCCCAAAGTATAGTACCGATGCCACAGTCCAATCTCTGGCAAGTCAAAAGTCAGATCGGGCTTCTCTGTACAATTTTTATAAGAACATTATTTCTTATCGCAACACAAGTAAAATACTTACTTACGGAGGTATTGAAACCTCCTCTTTGAAGGTTCGTGAGTTGGTTAGTTTTATTCGGGTGTTCGAGGGCAACAAAAGGTTAGTTATTCATAATATTTCGGATGTTGAGATAACCGCCCGGTTAGACACAGATCTCAGGGACTTTACTTTAATCGACTTTGGAACAAATACAGGAATAAAGGTAGACGGCAATACTGTGGTGATACCCGCGTATGCCTCTCTGGTAATGAAATAATTTTACGAATCGTTTATAATGGAACACGGAAAAAGAAGAGTTATAATAGAAAATGTTCAGCCGCGGGTAGATGGAGGACTTTATCCTGCCAAGCGTACCGTTGGCGAAAGAGTAGATGTAACAGCCGCTATCTATGGTGACGGCCATGATCATATTCGTGCTGAGGTGTTGTATAAAAAAGAAGGGGCAGAATCGTGGAGTCTTACGGAATTGAATCAAACTTTTAATGATGAATGGCACGCATCATTTTATGTAATTGAAAAAGGGGAATACCTCTTTACCGTTCAGGCCTGGATCGATCACTTCGATACGTGGTACGATGGCTTTAAAAAGAAGGCGAATGCGAAGGTGGATGTAAAAGTGGAGTTAATGGAAGGCGCACTTTTGCTTAGAACATTAGGTAAAACCAACAAGGATATTATTTCGCTGGCCAGAAAGTTAGAGGATACACAGAAATATCAGGCTGCAGTAGATCTCGTTTTGAGTGATGAGTTTGCTGACGTTGTCCATCAGAATCCTTTGCGTGAAAATGAGACCAAACTGGGATATGAGATAACCATTCAGGTTGAGCATACAAAGGCAAACTATAGTGCCTGGTACGAATTTTTCCCCCGCTCAGCCTCGCTTGAGTCCGGCAAACATGGAACGTTCGCAGATTGTATCCGACTCTTGCCTCGTATCTCAGCGATGGGATTTGATGTACTCTACTTTCCACCCATTCATCCGATAGGAAAGATAAATCGAAAAGGAAAAAATAACAATGTAAAATCTTTACCTGGAGAACCGGGCTCCCCGTGGGCCATTGGCAGCGATGAGGGTGGACACAAATCAGTGCTACCGGCATTAGGTACCTTAAGCGATTTTAAAAAGTTGGTAGACGAGGCAAAGAAGCAGGGTATTGACGTGGCGATGGACATTGCGTTTCAATGTGCTCCGGATCATCCCTATGTTTCGGAACATCCGGAGTGGTTTAAACAGCGCCCCGATGGTTCCATACAATATGCAGAAAATCCACCAAAGAAATATCAGGACATATATCCCTTCAATTTTGAAACCGATACATGGAAAGAACTTTGGGAGGAATTGAAGTCGGTTTTTCTCTTTTGGATGGAGCAGGGGATTACCATTTTCCGAATAGATAACCCACACACTAAGCCCATTCCGTTTTGGCATTGGGTAATTGCCGAAGTACAAAAAGTAAATCCTGACGTTATTTTTCTTTCAGAAGCGTTTACGCGACCCAAGATTATGGCCTCGCTGGCCAAAGTTGGGTTTACACAATCCTATACCTATTTTACGTGGCGGGTTTCTAAGCAAGAATTGATTGACTATGTAAACGATCTTGTTTATGGCCCATCGCGCAATTACTTCCGGCCTAACTTTTGGCCTAACACCCCTGATATCCTGCCGTTTCATTTGCAAAATCAAAACGAGAATAGTTTTATACTTCGGTATGCGTTGGCGGCTACCCTGTCCAGCAACTATGGTGTTTATGGTCCTTCGTATGAATTTTATGAAAACACCCCGGTAGAGGGCAAAGAAGAATATTTCAACTCCGAAAAATATGAGATCAGGCAGTACGATTGGAAACGGACCAATCGGATGACCGATATCATGAGCATTCTCAATAAAATCCGGAAAGAAAACCCCGCGTTGCAATCCACCTGGAATATTCAGTTTTGTCCTATTGAGAACAGTCAACTCGTAGCTTACTTAAAAGCTACCGATGATTTATCGAACATTATTCTGGTAGTGGTTAATCTGGATTCAACCCGGGGGCAGAGCGGGTATGTTCAATTGCCCAAAGCCCGGTTGAAGTTGGGCGATAAAATAAATGTTAAATTACATGATCTGATAACGGACGAATACTTTACGTGGATTCAGGAGTGGAACTATGTGGATCTGAGCCCCTACAAGATGCCGTTTCATTTGTTTAAACTGGAAATACATGAATCTAATTTATAAGTATGGCAGCTTCTTCAAAAAATACTGAGCCGCTATGGTTTAAAGATGCCATCATTTATGAAGTAAGCGTACGCGCTTTTTATGACAGCAATGGGGATGGGGTAGGAGATTTTCAAGGTTTGATTCAGAAGCTCGACTATTTGGAGGATTTGGGGATCAACACGATATGGTTGTTACCGTTTTTTCCTTCACCCCAGAAAGACGATGGGTTTGATGTCACCGACTATTGCGACATCCACCCCGATTATGGTACGCTATCGGATTTCAAAGAATTTTTAAAAGAAGCACATCGAAGAAACATTCGGATAATCACCGAATTGATTTTGAATCACACCTCCGATCAGCATCCCTGGTTTCAGAAATCACGAAAGGCAAGATCGGGCTCTAAGTATAAAGACTATTACGTATGGAGTGATACCCCCGATAGATACAAAGAGGCTCGTATCATGTTTACGGACGAGGAGTCCAGTAACTGGACGTGGGATAATGAAGCCAAGTCTTACTTCTGGCATCGGTTTTACCGGCATCAACCCGAATTGAATTTTGATAATCCCGAAGTACAACTGGAGATGATTAAGGTGGTTGATTTTTGGATGAAGCTGGGAGTAAATGGTTTGCGATTGCCTTCGGTGCCATTCTTATTTGAAGAAGAAGGAACCAGTTGCGAGAACTTGCCGCAAACACATGCCTTTTTAAAACGTTTGCGTGCCCATATCGATAAGCATTACAAAGATCGGATTCTGATTGCCGAAGCGAACTTGTGGCCTGAAGATGCCGCCACGTACTTTGGAGAAGGGCAGGAGTGCCACATGAATTTTCACTATCCGTTGATGCCGCGGCTTTATTTGGGCTTACGAACGGAAGACGCGTATCCGATTGTTGATATCCTGGAGCAAACACCGGCCACTCCGCCCAATAGCCAGTGGGCACTATTCTTGCGCAACCACGATGAGATAGGACTTGAAATGGTTACCGAAGAAGAAAAAGATTATCTCTTTAAAGCATATGCCAATGATCCGAATACAAAACATAACCTGGGTATTCGCAGGAGGTTGGCTCCCTTGCTAAATAACGATCGCAGAAAAATTGAATTGTTGTATACTATCTTATTCTCCCTGCCGGGTACGCCTGTGTTGTATTATGGGGATGAGATAGGAATGGGCGATAACATTTACCTGGGCGATCGGTTTGGAGTTCGCACTCCCATGCAATGGAACATGAACATTAATGCAGGGTTTTCTACGGCCAATCCGCAAAAACTTTACCTTCCGGTGATTAGCGATCCGGTTTACCGCTACGAATCGATAAACGTAGCTACGCAGGAAGAAAACCCATCCTCTCTGATGTGGTGGATAAAGAATGTGCTCGCCATGCGTAAGCGGCTAAACTTGTTTGGGCGGGGCGATCTTACTTTTATTGATAGTTCCAATTCAAAGATCTTATGCTTTGCCCGTAGTTATGAGAAGCAACATATTATTGTTGTTGCTAATTTATCGCAGTTCTCGCAAGCAACTACCCTCGACCTGAAAGCATTTAAAGATTGCGACATAACCGAGGTGTTCAGCCAAAACCGATTTATGAATGTAGGATCGGGTGACTATCCGATTACCATTGGCCCGTATGGCTACTTCTGGTTTCAGGCGGATGCGACAGAGAAGAAAGATGCAAGTGGAAATTCCAATGAACTGTTTCTGTATAAGTCCGATCTCTCCTGGGAACGCATGTTCTCCAATTACAATGAGATAAGAGTGCTTGAGCGTAAAATCCTGCAGCCTTTTATGAAGAAGTGCCGGTGGTTTGGTGGCAAGGCCCGCGCAATTTCTAAAATGAGCATTTATAAGGTTATACCCCTAAAGGTGGAAGGGGAAACACATTACCTGACCATTATAGAGGTACATTATGTTCAACGTTTGCCTGAACTCTACTTTCTGCCCATGTGCTTTATTCCTTCTGACAACATCTTTGACAAAGTGGAATATACGGCACAAAGTGTTGTAAGCCGGGCCGAGATTCAAGGTACGGTAGGGTTTATTTTAGATAGTAGTTTTCATAAGGGTTTTAGAGATTTTCTTTTCACCAGTATGGAACGGAAGGCACGGATTAAGGATGATGAAGGAACTCTTGAATTCAACAGCAGCGTGTTTACTAAGTTAAATGTAGACAAAGTTGACTCTAAAATATTGAAGGCTGATCAAAGCAATACAGCGATCATTTATAACGACCAGTATTTTTTTAAGTTTTACAGAAAGATTGAGCAGGAAATAAATCCCGATCTGGAAATTGTAAGGTTCCTAACGGAGAATACGTCCTTTCGGAATTCACCAAAATACGCAGGCAGTGTCGAGTATCGTGCCACCGATGGTAGCACGATCGTATTTGGTCTGCTTCAGGAAAAGGTGGAGAACCAGGGCGACTCCTGGGTAATGACGATTGACTCAGTCGGACGTTTCTATGAGCGGGTAATGGCGAAAGCAAAGAAAGAGAAACTTCCGGCACTGGTTAATAAAGCCGCTGTAAAATTTGAAGAAGCACCGGAACTGATTCAGGAATTTATTGGTCGTGGGTTTTACGAGCGTGTGGTGCGTTTAGGGCAGCGCACGGCCGAGATGCACCTGGCGTTAGCGTCAGATCAAGCGAATCCAGCCTTTGTGCCGGAATATTTCACGGCAAACTATCAGCGATCTTTGTATTCGGCTTTGCGGAAGTTGACGCGCGATCGTTTTAAGCTTTTGGAACAATCCATGGATAAGCTAAATGACGAAACACAGGAACTGGCCCGCAACGTGCTGGCGATGGAGGATAAAGTGTTGGAGTGCTTTAGTGAAATTTATCAGCTTAAAATCAATGCGATAAAAACAAGAATTCATGGCGACTTTCATTTGGGTCAGATTTTGTTTACAGGAAAGGATTTTATAATTATTGATTTTGAGGGCGAGCCCGGTTTTAGTTTCAGCGAGCGTAGGCTTAAGAAAAATCCGATGAAGGATGTGGCGGGCATGATGCGCTCCTTTCACTATGCCGCCTTTGGCAAAATTCTGCTCAATGAAAATTACCGTGAAAAAGATATTGAGTTCCTAATCCAATGGGCTGAGCAATGGCAACACTATGTAAGTCGCTTTTATCTTGGGTCGTATCTTGAACGCATGGGTTTGGAGAGTAAACTCACGGAGCAAGACGAAACGTTGCTGAGAACTTATTTACTTGAAAAAGCAATCTATGAATTAGGATATGAATTGAATGGACGGCCTGACTGGGTAAACATTCCCTTACGCGGAATTTATTATCACATGAATAGATATTTTGAAGCGAAGGAAGTACGGAAAAAGAAAAGCTAAAATTATGGGTAAGAAAAAAGTTTCCAAAGAATCACCAGCAGAGAATGACAGCTATAGTCTTCTCACCGATTTTGATATTCACCTCTTCCGAAGTGGAAAGCATCATAAGCTTTATGAAAAGTTGGGGGCTCACCTCATAACGTACAAAAAGCAAAAGGGTACATACTTTGCTGTTTGGGCACCCAACGCACGCAATGTGTCGGTTATCGGAAACTTTAATTCGTGGAATAACAACGACCACAAATTATCACCACGCTGGGATGAGTCTGGAATCTGGGAAGGGTTCTTTCCGGGGATTGGAAAGGGGGAGGTATATAAATATGCCATCCATTCCAACACGGGCGATTATCTGGAGAAAGCCGATCCTTTTGCTTTTTATGCGGAGATTCCCCCGAACACCGCTTCTATCATTTGGGATCACGATTACACCTGGCGCGATAGCCATTGGCTAGCGGAACGAAAGAAGCAGGCTTCCAAACCCAAACCCTATTCCGTTTACGAAATTCATGCCGGCAGTTGGAAACGAAAACCGGAAGATGGGAATCGTTCGCTAAGTTACAAGGAACTGGCCGTTGACCTGGTAAGCTACCTTAAGGAGAATGGGTTTACTCATGTAGAATTTCTTCCTATTATGGAGCACCCGTTTTTTGGTTCATGGGGTTACCAGCTTACCGGATACTTTGCACCTACAAGCAGATTCGGATCTCCGCAGGAATTTATGGAGTTGGTGGATGCCCTCCATGAGGCCGAGATAGGCGTAATTCTGGATTGGGTGCCTTCTCATTTTCCAGGCGATGCTCATGGCCTTCATAAGTTTGATGGAACGCATTTGTATGAACATGCAGATCCCCGTAAGGGCTTTCACCCCGACTGGAGCAGCTACATCTACAATTACGGACGTAATGAAGTGCGGTCATTTCTTATTAGCAATGCCTTATTCTGGTTGGATATGTTTCACGCAGATGGCTTGCGCGTAGATGCAGTAGCGTCTATGCTTTATTTGGATTATTCGCGAAAAGAAGGCGAGTGGATTCCTAATGAGCATGGAGGAAATGAGAATCTGGAAGCCATAAGTTTTCTTAAAGAATTTAACGAAGTTGTTTACGGTACGTACCCCGATGCTATCACAATTGCAGAAGAATCCACTGCCTGGTCGGGGGTTTCAAAACCGACCTACTTGGGGGGGCTCGGCTTTGGACAAAAGTGGATGATGGGCTGGATGCACGATACGCTGAGTTATTTTAAGTTAGACCCTATTCACCGTAAATATCATCAGGATGAAATTACGTTTAGCATCATCTATGCGTTTACGGAAAACTTTATGCTACCCCTTTCACACGATGAAGTGGTTCATGGCAAAGGATCGTTGCTGGGGCGAATGCCGGGCGATGAGTGGCGAAAATTTTCCAATCTGCGCCTGATGTATTCCTACATGTTCACGCATCCGGGTACAAAGTTGTTGTTTATGGGGGGAGAATTTGGCCAGTCGGCAGAATGGAATCACGATCGCAGTCTCGATTGGCACTTACTGGATTATGGCCCGCATCGAGGTGTACTTACTTTAATTAAAGATTTAAATCAGTTGTACAAAACTGAACCTGCTCTCTATCAATTTCCTTTTGATAACCGGGGATTTGAATGGGTGGATTATTCGGATCGGGAAAACAGCGTGATTGTGTTTATGCGTAAAGGGAATGACAAGGAAGAGGCGCTGATTGTAATTTGTAATTTTACGCCTGAAGCAAGACCCCTATATCGGATTGGCGTTCCCTTTCGGGGTACGTGGAAAGAAATCTTTAATTCGGATAACCTGAAGTATAGTGGGAGTGGCGTACTGAACCAGGGCGTGTTAAATACTACCCCGGTAAAGTATCATAATAAAGATTATTCAGTTTCTATTACCTTGCCACCTTTGGCGTGCTCTGTCTTAAAGCTTCAAGAAGAAAAATCTGAATTTGATCTTGAGTAAAATCAAAGCACGGTAACCTATTGTATTTGCACATGCCTGGTAAAAATAAATACGTTTGTATTCACGGACACTTTTATCAACCCCCACGCGAAAATGCCTGGTTGGAAGTAATCGAACTTCAGGACTCTGCGCATCCCTATCACGATTGGAATGAACGGATCACAGCCGAATGCTATGAGCCGAATGCTACCTCGCGCATTCTGGATGAGGAACG
>JAEUUB010000113.1 GCA_016787745.1 Cyclobacteriaceae bacterium | reverse complement strand
GATTCCTGTTTGAATTCGAGTGTTAGTTCAAAGTCCTTAAACTCTTTTTCGGTAGCAAAGTATCCGTATTGTTTATCGGGGCCACTTTCACAAATCAGTTCACCTTTTGCTACATACCACTTTTCTGTGCCATATATTTTCCAGCCCGCTATATCTTTACCATTAAACAGCGATTGCTTTTGTGCCACGGCAACGGAGCCAATCATCGAGGTGACCAACAAAACCAAGATTCTTTTATTCATATCAAACCATTTATCTTACCAAGGTAGGAAAAATAGAAGAGCCAGTAAGAATCCCTCGATTTTTGTAGTTTACTTTATAGTATTAAATACTGGCTTATGCGGATTCCGCTGATTTTCCTTGGATTGATTTTGATATCCTGTTCCCCTGCATCAAAGTCGGATGAACAAGTACCAGCCGAAACACAACCTGGCACAATGGAAAACTTAACTTTGGCGAGCCTTGCCGGAGATTGGTACATGGTAACGCAACAGGAAAATGAATGGGTGTTATTTTATCCGTGCGATGCCGACAATACCATGGTATCTGTACAGGCCGACTCAATTATGATTGGCTGGGGGCAGGATGCAACTCTGGGCAAAATAGAATCCTGGTCAGCCTCGAATGGTTCTATTTCACTGGTGGTCAACGACTCATATTCAATCAATACTTATAAAGTGGAAAAAACGGAGGATGGCCTTACCCAATGGTGGCTTTGGGAGGATGCCGAGGGACCATCATACTTTATTTCAGGAAAAGACAAAGACGCTTATCCGGTAATTAAGCAACCGTGTAAAGAATGCTGGGAAGATTGTGAGGAGGAAGATGTTAATTAATTAAGGCCTCCTGTGGGGAGAACATTCTGTTTTTCCTTCTTTTGCAGCGTGAAAGTTTTAATCCTGCATCAACATTTCAATACCCCCCAAAAGGGAGGCGCCATTCGCTCCTATTACCTGGCCAAAGCGCTGGTGGATCAAGGCATTCAGGTTGCAGTGATAACCGGAAGCAACGAATCGGTTTATAAGAAAGAATTTGTTGAAGGAATCGAAGTGCACACACTGCCCATTGCTTATGACAATCGGTTTGGGTTTGCAGCTCGCAGCTGGGCATTTGTGAAATATGTAAATGAGGTTTTAAACATAGCCAGCCAATTCAAAGATTTTAACTATTGCTATGCGATCTCCGTGCCGCTTACGGTAGGCCTGGCAGCCATGCGAATAAAAGCACGGTATAAAATTCCCTTTATTTTCGAGGTAGGAGATTTATGGCCCGATGCGCCCATTCAAATGGGATTTGTAAAAAACTACTTCTTTCAAAGTGCTTTATATTTACTTGAAAAAAAGATTTATCAGTCTGCCCAATCCATTGTAGCGCTGTCGCCAGCTATTCAATCCGCTATTGAACAAAAAGTACCGGGCAAAATCACTCACCTGATTCCCAACATGGCAGATTGTGAATTCTATTTGCCCACCCCTACAAACGATACCCGAACGGAGCAATATAATTCACAAAATAAATTTGTAGTCTCATACATTGGCGCCATTGGTGTTGCCAACGGTCTAGATTACATCTTAGAATGTGCCCGGGCAGCGGGAAAAGCGCAGTTGCCCATTCAGTTTTTTATTTGTGGCGATGGAGCTGTGCTCGATCGCCTGAAAGGCCATGCAAAACAATTGGAGTTAAGCAATCTTGCATTTCTTGATTTCAGAAACCGGGAGGGTGTGCGTGAGTTAATGAACATTACCGATGCCACATTCATTTGTTATAAAGCGGTATCCATTTTAGAAACGGGCTCACCTAACAAATTTTTCGATGGACTGGCTGGGGGAAAATTGATCATCACAAACTTCAGCGGATGGATCCGAAAAGAAATTGAAGAACAAGGATGTGGCGTTTATATTAATCCCCACAACGCGAATGATTTTGTTCTCAGGGTTGCACCGTATCTTTTAGACAAACCTTTGTTGGCACAAGCTCAAAAAGCATCGCGGCAGTTGGCAGAAAAAAAATATTCCCGTAAGGTGTTGTCTGAAAAATTCAGCAAGATTTTTAATAAAGCTACAGCAACCCCTCTTCTTTCAGCTTCAGCTTCAGGATTTCGTGATTAGCCCAAAATTTTCTCTCAACTTCCTTCAATAATTTTTTGAATTCGGGAGAGCTTTCTGTCTCGGTTAGTTCAGGCCCTTTATCCATAAATAAAACTACCCAGTATTGGATGTTGTCTTCCTGGGTGAACAACCGGAGATGTTCAAGCGCTTTTTCGCTTTCGTTCATCTGACAATAATAAACGGCCAGTCCAATATTCTTGTAAGCTGTTTGATCCGTGTCGAGATACCGTTTGTACCTTGTATAAAACTCTTTTGCTTTTTCTGTTTCACCTACTTTTTCATAGACACGACCTATGTTAAGATTTTCATGTTCAAACACATCCAGTTTATGCTGTTCGCGATATTTGTTAAATCGCTTGTAATATTTATAAGCCGTGTCATACTCTTCCAGATAATAACTCACTTTGCCAATATCCTGCAGGATGTCAAACCGGTTTGTATCTCTCTTAAATTCTTCCAATAAGAGTTGGCGTGTTTGCCGGAGATTTCCGCCTTTGGCATATAATACAAAGGCACGTACGTATCGCGAGAAGGCGTTGTGAGGATAGTATGCAAGCGATTTGTCAATATGCACGAGCGCCTCATCTACAAAACCGGTTTGAATAAGAGCATTTCCCAAACGCAAGTGAAAGTAACTGATGGAAACAGAGTCTCCCGAATTGGCATCCAGGCGCAGCCCCTTCAACGCATACTCCAGATATTTGCCAGTGTTTGGCAGGTTGTTAGCATAAAAGTCGGCCAGCAGGCCAATGATTTGGGTAGAATTTGGATTGTATTCAAGACCTTTTTCCAAATAAGGCAAGGCTTCTTTGTATTCTTTTCTTATCAGGTAGTACATACCCTTTGCAGTTAGGCTTTCGGCTAGTTTAGCATCGTTGAGCATGGCTTTGTCAGCAAAAGCACCAAGCTGATCTATATGGGGCCGCTCAGCTTTGTACAGATCCAGATAGTAACATACCATGCCTGCACACGCATAGGCTAACGCAAACGTGTTGTCTTTTGAAATAGCAGCCTCGAAAAGAACCAGTGATTGATTCAGGTTGGCATCGCCCCCCTTTTTCAACAGGTCAAGTCCTTTCAGAAACAAATCATAGGCTTCCAGGTTTTGTGTTGGGATTTTTTGAATGCGATTTTTTTCATCGGGCGTAATAATCGCACGAATTTCCATCGCAATGTCGTTGGAGATTTCCTGTTGCAAGGAAAAGATGTCTTTGGTTTCTCGTCTGTATTGCCGGCTCCATAAGTGCCGATCGGTGGCACCATCTATTAACTGGATAGTTAAAACAATACGGTCGCCCATTTTTTGCCCGCTTCCC
>JAEUUB010000101.1 GCA_016787745.1 Cyclobacteriaceae bacterium | reverse complement strand
CTGAATAACCATGTTCGGATTGTTTTGCAACATCACCACCACTTCGTCAAGCTCTTCAAATGAAGTAGGTGTAATGTTGGCTTTTCCAGCATCGAAATTCAAATCATCCAAGCGCATTACTTTGCCTACCGTATGCGTGGTTTCTGCATTGTTCGCGGCACTGGCAGGCAATAGTAATTCAATATCCTGAATAACCCTTCGATCGCTATTAGCCGTGGAAGGATCCAGCATATACTTGGAAGGGGCAAACCCCGGAGCTTCTACAATAACAGAGTACTTTTCATTATCAAAAAGAGGAAACACAAATGTGCTCCCCGAAAGAAATCCCACCTTGCTGCCATACGGAAGGCTTTGATACGAAATGCGAGCCACGACAGGTTCTTTCGTAAGGCTGCTAATAATATTACCCTGCGCATAAATCAGCGTATCAATTTCCTGACCACTGACAGAGACACTTATAAGAAGCAGGAAAAAGGGAATAGCTTTCATTACATCTTTAAGATTTTAAATTCAACTCTGCGATTTTTACGATTGCCTTCAGGGGTATTGCTCGTATCAATTAAACGGGTTTCGCCAAAATAAGAGGTGGTGATTCTTTTTTCTGAAATCCCCTTGCTTACTAAATAACGGGTTACTGATTTTGCTCTTCGTTCGGAAAGAAGCATGTTATACTCCCCCGTACCTACCGGATCTGTATGCCCGGCAATCTCTACCTCCAGGGTTGGTCTTTCATTCATTAAGGCAATGATTCGGTTCAACTCCGGAAATGACTCCGGTTTTAAATTATACTTGTCGAAGTCAAAGAAAATATTGTTAAGGGTTATTTTGGCATTCGTTTCTACCAAAGCAACTTCAATGGGGGCAAGCGTAATATCCTTGTTAGTTACACCGTCTTTGGTAAACCCTCGCAGGTCCAGGTTTTGATTTTCCGAAATATGATCTTTTGCCTCAGCACGGAATCCGTATTGCTGCCCACCGGGCAGGTGAATTTCATACTCGCCTGTCTCCGGATTGGAGTAGGTAACGCCAACCTCCTTTCCATCAGAAAGGCGCTCATAAATAATTTTTGCTCCAATCGGGTTGCCGGTTTTTGCATCGATTAATTTTCCTTTCACAATAACAATGGGATCGGGCGTCATAAACATGGGCATCTTAAC
>JAEUUB010000081.1 GCA_016787745.1 Cyclobacteriaceae bacterium | reverse complement strand
ACTATAGATTCTGACTTTTACATTTATAGAGACGTTCGCAAACGTTACTTAAAAAATATTTTTATCAAATAGACTACAAAACTTCTACTTGCTATTTTAAAAGTCTACCTTAATAGCGAAAGATTAAATTAATAAATTGATATGGCACAAGGATTACTGATTGATATGGATGGCGTTGTGTATGGTGGAGAGATGATGATACCGGGAGCTGACAAATTTATCGCACAGCTTCTTAAACAAAACATCCCCTTTATGTTTATGACCAACAATAGTCAGCGTACCCGCATAGATGCAGTACGTAAGTTGGCTAAGTTGGGTATCAAGGTTACAGAAAATCATGTATACACAAGTGCTATGGCTACTGGAACATTTTTAGCAAGTCAAATTCCCAATGGTACTGCGTATGTGCTGGGGGAAGGTGGACTGCTTTCCAGTCTGCACGAAAACGGAATCTCCCTGGTTAACTCCGATCCTGATTTTGTTGTGTTGGGGGAAGGAAGAAATTTTACCTTGGAAATGGTGCAGCGTGCGGTTGATATGATATTAGCCGGAGCAAAACTGGTAACCACCAATCGCGATCCTTCTCCTAAGAAAAAAGGATGGGATAATTTAGGAATTGCTGCTACTACCGCCATGATCGAAGAAGCAACCGGTATAAAGGCATTTGTAGTAGGAAAACCCGGTCCCGTAATGATGCGATCCGCCCGAAAAGCATTGGGATTGGAGACTGCCGAAACTACCGTTATTGGTGATACAATGGACACGGATATTCGGGGTGGGGTACAGATGGCTTATAAAACAATTCTTGTGCTAAGCGGAATCACAAAAAGAGAGCATCTAATCCGGTACGCCTATAAACCCGATATGGTTATTGACTCGGTAAATGACCTGACCTTGCCCTTGCCCTGGTGGAACCCCTAATCTCTACCAAACACTTGTAAGTGATGTACCTTTTTTCCATTAATTTGATTTGAGTAATCCATTTACATTTCACATCTTCGTGTGTTGTTTGTGAATCAAAAAATGATTACCCAATAACTAAACCTAAACCTCGAAACCGCCCCGACATTGTTGGGGCGGTTTCATTTTATAGAAGTGAGAACAAACTAACGATTGTTGTGAGTGTGATAAAACCAAAAACAATTTTTGAAAAAATCTGGGATGCCCATGTTGTTAAACATGCCGATGGTTACCCCGATGCATTATTTATCGATCGGCATTTTATTCACGAAGTTACCAGCCCACAAGCGTTTGACGGTTTAAGAAAACGTGGCATTAATGTCTTCAATACGAGGCGCACAACTGCCACAGCCGATCACAACGTTCCAACGAAAGATCAGCACCTTCCTATTAAAGAAGCTTTGTCTCGCCATCAAGTTGAAACACTTCGTAAAAACTGTAAAGAATTTGGCGTTGAATTATATGATCTGGGCCATCCCTACCAAGGCATTGTTCACATCATTGGACCGGAATTAGGGTTAACCTTACCCGGCATGACGATTGTCTGTGGTGATAGTCATACTTCCACTCATGGCGCATTCGGCAACATTGCTTTTGGTATTGGAACTTCCGAGGTAGAGCAGGTATTGGCAACTCAATGCATTTTGCAATACAAACCTAAGACCATGAAGATTGAAATCACCGGAACCATTGGTAAGGGTGTGGTCAGTAAGGATATCATTTTATATATCATTTCAAAAATTTCTGCCAGTGGTGCCACTGGCTTTTTTGTTGAGTATGCAGGCGATGCGATTCGCAGTCTATCCATGGAAGCCCGCATGACTATCTGCAACATGAGTATTGAGATGGGCGCTCGTGGTGGGTTGATTGCTCCTGATGAAACTACATTCAATTACATCCAGGGTCGAAAATTTGCACCCCAAGGTGAAGCATTTGATAAAGCGATTACTGAGTGGAAAGCCCTGGTTACAGATGTGGGAGCAACGTATGATCAGGTTCTTTCTTTTGATGGAGCCGACATAACACCCATGATCACATATGGAACGAACCCAGGGATGGGAATGAAAGTGACTGATCGAATTCCTACCGAAGATGAATTAAAAGAAATAAGCGAACAGACTTCCTTTAAAAAGTCGCTTGAATACATGGGGTTAGAACAAGGTGCTCAATTGCTTGGCAAGTCTATCGACTACGTGTTTATTGGAAGTTGTACAAATGCCCGCATTGAAGATTTACGTGCAGTCGCCTCTATGGTAAAGGGAAAGAAAAAGGCGGCCAGTGTGGAAGTGTGGGTCGTTCCCGGAAGCAAACAAGTACAAGAACAGGCTAAGAAAGAAGGGCTTGATAAAATTTTTGAAGCCGCAGGATTCGAGTTGCGAGATCCGGGTTGTTCAGCATGCCTGGGTATGAATGAAGATAAAATCCCGGC
>JAEUUB010000065.1 GCA_016787745.1 Cyclobacteriaceae bacterium | reverse complement strand
TGGAAAAATTAGAAAGCTTATTGGTAAGCAAAGTTTTTGATGAACTTACTCCGGAAGAAAAAATCTGGGTAAGTCAGTGGATTGAATCCGAAATCGAGTATGCCCACTTACGCAAAGTTGAAGGAGCGATTAAAAAACATTGGGCCGCTTCTGCTATAAACACGCCAGATCCCAAGGTGTTAAAAAATTTAAAAGCACAATTGAAAGCCCGAACGTCTTCACAGGTTTCCTGGTGGCAGGTTCGTACTCCGGGGTGGAGCACCTTACTGGTTGCAATCTCCTTTGGAGTTACGGGTTGGTTGATTGGCCGGGCTCCGGCAGAACAAAAAACGAAGCAAGCCTATTTCCCTGCCAAGGTATATGACACGGTTTACCTGGCCTCAAAACCAGATACCGTTTTTATTAAGCAGGTAGTTTACAAAGACCAGCCGCTGCTTTTGCAGGTAACGCGCCAGGTGGAAAATCTAAGTTCCGAAAATTCTGCCAAAGGAATTAATATGAAGGAGAAGGAAGAGTTAGAGAATTTGCTCGTTTCTGGATCAAGATAATTAGAAATCTGTTCTAGTAGTGTTTTCTATCTCCATAATGAGATCGGCTCCATACGCCATGGCAGGAGTTTGATATCCTGTTTTAAAATTACCGGAAAGAATTTTTTCAGAAATAAGCACAGCCGTTTTTGCGGTTAGCGAATATCCACTCACTGTTTCCACTCTGCTTTCCGCAACGTTTCCGTTTTCGTCCCAAACCTTGCCCCATAAAAAACTTCGGCCACTTTCTCTTTTTTCATCGCTGGGTCCGGGCTTTTGATTATCTATTTTTTTCAGCATAATTTTTTTTACCCAATTCATGCGCAGCAACCAATTGATGTAGCGTGTGCGTTTGGCATTTTTTATCATGCTGGCGGTAGCTCCTGTGTACACTTCAATGTTGGGAATACCTGTGCTGCGCCACGCGGTAGAAATATCGCCCCAGGGAATGCAAAGGGTTGGCGTTTTGAAAGAACCAAAATCAACTTCCATACTCTTTGCACCTAATGCAAGATGAGTAAGATGTCCGTTAACACGAATTTGTCCGCCTTCGCCCAAACCTTCGGTCATACTTTTCTTCGTGCCTCGCGACAAACCACCTTTCGACATGGTGAAGGCAAGCTGTAAATGCGTGGCGGAGGGTAAGCGATTTTTTAGATGCAGGGCTAAACAATCGGATGGCACCACATCGAAACCCGTGCCCGGCATGACTGTGATGCCTGCCATTTTTGCTTTTTGATCATACCCGGCAAGCAACTCAAACACCGGATACTCACCGGTAATGTCCGTATAGTGGGTGTTGGTTTCCAGACAGGCATCGGCCATGGCTTTGGCTGTATGCCGAAAAGGACCTGCACAATGAATGACTACTTTTCCTTTAGTCAGTAAATTTTTGAGTGCAGCTGTTTCACTAACATCAACAACTTCAAAAGGAAATCCGGTTTCGATGCTT
>JAEUUB010000942.1 GCA_016787745.1 Cyclobacteriaceae bacterium | reverse complement strand
GAATTGGTCTTTAACCGCCAATAGTGGGTTTACCAATGGCCGATTCATTCGTAAGGCAACAAGTTTTTTATACATCATTGGCGGTAACAATGTTATTTACAGGTCTTCCAACGATGGAGTTACCTGGTCGCAGGTTAATTCATTTACAGGATATCCAACTGACTTTGATTTAAACTCTTCTGGATATTTATATATCTCAACCGATGGGGGTGGTATCATCCGGTCGACCAACAATGGCTTGTCTGTTGATGTTTTAGACAGTGGAGAAGGGATAACGGACTTAAATATAAGGTCGCTTGTTATAAGTGGGACAACGCTTTTTGCAGCAAGCTACACGGGACCCCTTAAGTCTACCAACAATGGAGACACCTGGACCTCTATAAGGGGCAATATCCCGGATAGTTGGTTCTATAACACCCTAATTGAAAAAGATCCCTCGGGGAATATCTATCTATTCAATGATACGAAGGTTTACAAAACCGTCAATAGCGGAACTAGCTGGACAACATTTGATAGTCCCATTCCGGCCAACCTTTCTGGTGGGTTAATAAGCCCCTATTTTGAATCGTCAACGGTCTTTTACATGGGTGTAGACCGACTAACATTATTTAAAACAATTGATAGTGGTGCTAGTTGGATTCCGCTCTTTAGTAGCGGCCTTACAGCAAGTAACGTTACCGATTTTGTTTTAACCGATAATGGTAGGCTCCTTTATTCAAACGATTCTCCGTATGGAATTTTTATGTCTATCGATGATGGCGCAACCTGGGATTTCCTTTCAACAGGGGCAACGGGAAGACAAATAGACGGCTTTTTAAAATCAGGGTCAACCATTTATGGTTATGGTTCAGGTATCATTAAAACTACCAATAATGGCTCCAGTTGGAGTGAGCAAACAAGCAGTAATTATTTTAATAATCTGGTAGCTGAAAATTCAACTAAATTTTACTCCGTTACTCAGGTTTGGGATGGCACCAACAATATTTGGGCGCTGAATAAATCGAATGATGCCGGAGTCACCTGGATCTCATCAAACATTACGGGCTTACCAAACATTAATTGCAGTTACGTACCGTGGCCACAAGTACAAGAAGTTTTCTACGGAACATCGAGCATTTTTATTCGCCTTTATGAATATTGTACGAACAACAAAAATGTTGTATTCAAAATTAACCCAACCACAGGGGCAGCCACAGAATTAACTTCCGTGCCCTCCAGCAATCAGATTAATTCAATTGATTTTAAGAATGGTAGGTTGTACGTTTTCACCAACGATAGCAAATTACACATCTCGAACGATGATGGACAAACCTGGACAACCAAGTCTACCACATCCGGAGGGGGACGCATCCAAGCCATCGACAATAACAATCTTTATATACTCAATAGCAGTGTATTTTTAAGTAATGATGGCGGAACATCCTGGGTTAACACGGGATCTCCGGATGGAGCCAATAAGCAGAATAAACGCATACTTTTATCGGGCGCCAATTACTCCTACGTTGCTCAGGATTATGGAAAAGTATACAAAAGCAATGCACCTGTTGTTCCGCCTGTTGCCCCTACGGGATTAGCCAGCATTGGATTTGACAGAAACTCGGTGGGCCTGATTTGGAACGACAACTCAAACAATGAAGATCGCTTTGTTATTGAGGCTAGCGAAGGGAATAATTTAAATTATGATAGCGTTGGTCAGGCTACTCGCCCCGGCAGTTGGGCACGAAGCCAAGGGGTTGCGCTCATTTCTTCCATAAAAGGTGCCGTTCTAAAAAGTAACACTACGTATTTTTTCAGGGTTCGCGCGTCCGCTTCGGGTGGCAAATCTGCTCCTTCCAATGAAATTAGTGTTACCACTGCAGAAAATTGTGCGGCTACATCGGTCTTCCCACAAAATCGTAGTTGGACAGCCACGACCTTAAACACCAGCGGTGTAGGTGTGTTAACGGCATTAAACCAAACCTTAACCGGAAGCACTGGTTTTTATCAGATACAAAATTTGCCTTTAGGAGCCGGGGTAGGATTATCGCCAACTCCTGCAAATCCATGGGTGGTAGCTTTTGAAGAGAACTGTGGCAGTGTGTTTATCTCAAGTCCGTTCTCGCAATACATAGCCAACGGCAATGGCACCTGGAATCCTACCACTAATACGTTAACTATTCCCTGGCAAACCCATCCTCAATATCCCATGCGGACAGAAACAACCGTTTACACTTTAAACGCTACAGATCCTGC
>JAEUUB010000935.1 GCA_016787745.1 Cyclobacteriaceae bacterium | reverse complement strand
GTGGATAACATTTATAAGATTCAATCTGTTACGGATGGCAGCACGTGCCAGCCTGGCTCGGTGACCTTATCAGCTTCCGGTGCCCCCACAACAGGTTCGTATCATTGGTATGAGTCGTTAACTACTGAGCCCATAGCTGGGTCTACAGGCAACACCTTGCAAACACCTGTGTTAAGCAAATCAAAAACTTATTATGTGGCAGCGGTTAATTCTTTTGGCTGCGAAGGCGAAAGAAAAGCTGTAAAAGCGGAGGTGGTAATATATGAGGAGGTTGCAATTACCGAAGTGGAAACAGGAATTTTATCTTCCAGTTATGAAACTGGAAATGTTTGGTTCCTGAATGGTACTGCAATCCCGGGTGCAACCAATCAAACTCTGGCTGTTTCAGAATCCGGAGTCTACAAAGTAGAGGTTTCCATAGGAACTTGTAAATCAACGAACACGCGGGAATATTCAGTAACCGGATTGGAGACTCCGTTGGCTGTTTCGGGTATCTCGTATTACCCTAATCCGGTTTCGGATCTGCTTATAGTGCGTGTGGCAAACCCGGATCAGATTAGCAGCGTAGAGTTATTGTCAAACAACGGTGTAAGATTGGAAAGTACAACGCTGAAAAATAACGAGGCTGTCATTGACATGAGAAGTCATCCTTCGGGACTTTATTTGATTAAATTGATCGAAAAAAATAACTCAGTATCCACCTTTAAGATTTTGCGGAAATGAGAAGAGTACTATATTTTGGAAGGAAGATTATTCTTTGCTTAGCGCTTTGTGTGCTTGTTCTCAATGTAAATGCGCAGCCGGGTAACCCGTCCACAGACCCGGATGTTCCAATTTCCGGAATTGAAATCCTGTTGGCTATGGGTGGATTAATGGGGTTACGAAAATGGTATGTGTCCAGAAAAAAATCGAACTAAGTTGACAGGAAAGTGAAAAGTTTTCCGATCCTACTCAGGAGCCTTAAAATCCTTCCTCGCTGGGTCATTGTTCTTATTGATTGTTCCTTTATTTTATTCTCCGCCCTTTTAGCCTATTTGCTAAGATTCAACTTCTCCACCTCCGATTTAATAACAAATCAATTTAAAGAAGGGATATTGATTTACACCTCCTGCGGCTTGCTTGCCATTCTGGCGACTGGCAGCTACAGGGGAATTATCCGATACACGGGTTTGCAGGATGGTGTGCGCATCTTCTTTATGCTCTTGCTAAATGTGGCCCTTGTCATTTCGATTAATCTAATCACCGTCTATTCAAACGGAACGTTTATTATTCCCTTCTCGGTGGTATTAATAAGCTTGTTGTCTTCCTTTTTGTTTCTTTTCAATTACCGTTTGTTGGTAAAATACATTTTTACCTACTATCGAAATGCCATAATTAAAAAGTCCCGCGTTTTGATTTTTGGCGCGGGGCAAACAGGCATTATAACCCGCCATGTTATTGATTCGACCCCGCGTATGCAGAGCGTAGGCTTTCTGGAGGATAATCCTAATAAAATTGGGAAAGTGGTGGATGGCACCAAAATATTTG
Organism: Cyclobacteriaceae bacterium; assembly: GCA_016787745.1. Lineage (GTDB taxonomy): Bacteria > Bacteroidota > Bacteroidia > Cytophagales > Cyclobacteriaceae > ELB16-189. The sequence continues at coordinate 143 of JAEUUB010000935.1, read as the reverse complement.
ATGCGCGCAAAGAAAACCTGAGTCATTATTTTGATGAGCTAAGCATTGATGAACTTGTTATTACGGTACGGGATATTTCTCTGGAGCGTAAAAATGAATTGGTGGATGCCTGCCTAAGGAATAAAGTGAAGGTTAGAACGGTG
>JAEUUB010000843.1 GCA_016787745.1 Cyclobacteriaceae bacterium | reverse complement strand
TGATTCCCGTTTAACGGATTACAACAAAGTACCGGAGAGGTTTCACTTAATCCATATCCTTCCGCCAGGGGTTGTCCCGTAACTTCTTCCCATTTATTTGCCACTACTTCCTGAATGGCCATAGCTCCCCCTATCGCACCTTTTAGTGCTGAGAAATCACAATCTTTAAAGTCGGGATTGTTAAGCATACTGTTAAACAACGTATTCACACCAGTAATAATGGAGAACCGATGTTTCTTCAACTCCTTTATAAACCCTGGCATATCGCGGGGATTAGTAATAAGCACACTCTTTACCCCTTGGGTGTACATCAGCAGTCCATTAACTGTTAGCGCAAATATGTGGTATAAAGGCAGGGCCGTGATTATTATGTCTTGCTGACCTGCCGTAAGAAGTTGGCCAAACCAATGTGTGATCATAGCATTGTGCGCTATCAGATTTCTGTGCGAAAGCTGAGCTCCTTTTGAAATTCCGGTAGTGCCCCCGGTGTATTGCAAGACCGCCAGATCTTCAATATGAATTTGTGGTTTTTGATAAGTTAGTGAGACTCCCCGGTTTAATACAGTTTTAAAGGATATTGCCGTAGGTAAATGATACTTTGGCACAAGCCTCTTCACATACTTAACCACAAAATTCATTATCGCTCCTTTCACGCCACCCACCATGTCGCCCATATCGGTAACGATGATATGCTTAACAGAAATTTTAGTTTGAATCTGCTCTAAGTGATGGGCGAAATTTGAAACGATAACAATAGCAGAAATGCCGGCATCATTAAACTGATGCTGCATTTCGTGCGGGGTGTAAAGGGGATTTGTATTAACGGCAATTAAGCCTGCCTTGATTGATCCCATAAAAGCAATGGGAAACTGGATAAGGTTTGGCATTTGAATAGCAATGCGCTCCCCTTTTTGCAGTTTAAGTTCAGTTTGAAGATAGGCAGCAAAAGCAGTGGATAACCGATCGACTTCCCCGAAAGTAATTTGCTTACCAAAGTTTTCAAATGCCACGCGGTTAGGATACTTCTGGGCAGCCACTTCAAAAAGATCAATCAAGGATTCATATTCATACGGGCCTATTTCGTGGGGGATTCCTTTTGGATATTTTGAAAACCAGGGTGCATTCATATCTCTGAATTTAGTTTTCTAAAGAACGAAAAAAAAGCCGGTACCACAATCGATTGACACATCGCGAAAAGGCATAAAAAAAGAGGCTGTATCAAAAGTCGAATAAGATTGAAATGTCATTCCGGCCTTGAGCCGGAATCCCATCATCCACTTAAAAAGCGGGATCGCGGGTCGATGCCCGCGATGACCACATGACTTTTGAGACAGCCTCTGAGCTGTAGAGGAAGGGTTCGAACCTTCACGGGGAAGTTAGCTGCCAGGCATAAGAAAACATTTTAGTGGTCAACCCATTACCTGGCGTTTATCCTTGGCTCCCCACCCCCGAGACAGGAGGGCTTGTCTGCCAATTTCAACACCCTACAATTTTAAAGAACTATGTTCAGAACTCATTTCCAGAAATCCGGACATTACGTTGTGAATTCTTTAGCAAAGGAACGGTATGAATGATTTTAATGCAAATATTAACATAAAAAATTACGAAATATTTAAAATAAAGGAATAATCGTTAGTACATTTAAAAAAACTACGTCCCATTATGAGTAAAAATTTTGAAATTGATAATACAGATCTCAGAATCCTTGAGATTCTGATGCAAGATGCCAAAAGGCCGTATACAGAAGTTGCAAAAAAGGTCAATGTTTCACAGGGAACCGTTCATGTTCGAATGAATAAAATGGAGGATGCCGGAATCCTGGACAAAACCACACTTCGAATCAATTATGCGAAACTTGGGTATGATATTACCGCATTCATTGGTATCTATTTGGAAAAGAGTGCTTTATATGATATGGTTCTAGCAAAACTTCGAGGTATTCCTGAGATTACAAACATTCATTACACAACTGGAAACTACTCGATGTTTATTAAAATCCATTGTCGTGATACAAATCACTTAAAAGAAGTACTTCATGACAAAATGCAGCAGGTGGAGGGAATAGAACGAACTGAAACCATGATCTCGCTGGAAGAAAGCCTGGATCGTAATTTAAAGCTCACCTGACAATAAATTTCGGGCCTTACAGAACCTTAAGCCGCCAGTTTTGTTGTAAATTTGAGCATTAATTTGAAATTAGTCTAAATAGACAAAATGGGCAAAGAGAATCAGGTTCTGGAAGAAATAACCTCTAAGGAATATGAGCATGGCTGGACGGTAAATCTGGAAGCAGACGAAGCTCCTAAAGGTTT
>JAEUUB010000809.1 GCA_016787745.1 Cyclobacteriaceae bacterium | reverse complement strand
GAACGAAAAATAATTTCCTTCAAAACGCCAAGTATAACACCCCGTATGTTTCAATATCAAATTGTTAAACGGGCGAAAGAGCAGAAAAAGCATATTGTGTTGCCTGAAGGAGATGATGATCGCATTTTGCTGGCTGCCGATGCCTTGTTAAAACAAAACATTGTTGATTTAACCATATTGGGTAATTCTGAAACCATTCAAGCCTCGATGAAGCGATTGAACCTTTCCCTCGATGCAACGAAGGTTAAGATTATCAATCCTGCAACTTCGGATCGATACACAGAGTACGTTAATACGCTCTTTGAGCTTCGCAAGGGTAAGAATGTGTCCATCGAGATGGCACGGGACCTCATGCTGGACGTTTCCTATTTTGGAACCATGATGGTGTACAAGGGTGATGCAGACGGAATGGTTTCCGGGGCTGCCCACACAACACAACATACCATCCGGCCCGCATTGCAGTTCGTTAAAACGAAACCCGGTGTAGCAACTGTATCGTCTGTATTTTTTATGTGTATGCCTAGGCGGGTGGCCGTATTTGGCGATTGTGCTGTCAACCCCAATCCAACTTTCGAACAACTGGCAGATATTGCTATTTCTTCGGCCGATACCAGTAAAATGTTTGGCATTGAACCTAAGGTAGCGATGTTATCCTATTCGTCTGGGTCGTCCGGACAGGGAGAAGAAGTAGACAAAGTGCGTAAAGCGACCGAGCTGGTAAGACAGCGAAGACCGGACTTAAAGGTGGAAGGTCCTATCCAATACGATGCAGCCGTTGACCCGGTTGTTGGTAAAAAGAAGATGCCCAACTCGGAAGTGGCTGGCCAGGCCAGTGTTTTAATTTTTCCGGATCTCAATACCGGAAACAATACATACAAAGCAGTACAACGTGAGACGGGCGCATTGGCCATTGGTCCGATGTTACAAGGCCTTAATAAGCCGGTGAATGATTTAAGTCGGGGATGTACGGTAGATGATGTATTTAACACGGTTGTTATAACAGCCATACAGGCTCAATAAGATTTTTTAAGTTCTCAACATGAATGTCTTTGTTATTAATTCCGGCAGCAGTTCTATAAAGTACCAGCTTATACAGATGCCGGATGCACGGGTTATATGCACGGGTATGGTTGATCGCATTGGTCAGGATAGCGCCTCCATTCATCATAAAACTTATCCTGATTCGGGTAAACAAGAGCGAACCCTAAACCTGAGAATCCAGGATCATTCCGCTGGGCTTACTGAGGTGGCGAAGTTATTAACGGATGCTGCCATTGGCGTAATTAAGAATCCTGATGAAATTCATGCGGTTGGGCATCGCGTGGTACATGGCGGTGAAAACTTTTCGGATACGATGGTAATTACCGGAGAGGTGAAGGAAATGATAAAGAAACTATTTCCGTTAGCGCCTTTGCACAATCCACCAAACTATTTGGGAATTGAAGTGGCTGAAAAAATATTTATTAAGGCAAAACAAGTAGCTGTATTTGACACAGCCTTCCATCAATCGATGCCACCCGTAGCGTATCGCATGGCAATACCAAAATCCTTTTACAATGAGCATAAGATCCGGAACTATGGTTTTCATGGAACCAGCCATAAGTATGTATCAGAACGTGCATCCGAATATTTGAATAAAAAGGATGCTCGTCTAATCACCATTCACTTGGGGAATGGATGCAGCATGACAGCCATAAAGAATGGAAAGTGCGTGGATACCAGTATGGGCTTTGGACCAATGAATGGATTGATTATGGGAACCCGTACCGGTGACATTGATCAATCCGTCATTTTTCATTTAATAAACCAATTAGGATACACACCCGAAAGTGTAAATGCAATTCTAAATAAGAAAAGCGGGATGCTGGGCCTTACGGGTTTCAGCGATATGCGCGATGTAAAAGCAGAGATAAAAAAAGGAAACGCGGAGGCTGCTCTGGCGTATGAGATGTATGCCTATCATGTGAAGAAATATATCGGAACTTTTATAGCAGTACTCAATGGATTGGATGCCTTGGTATTTACTGCCGGAGTGGGAGAGAATGATGTACTTACCCGTGAATTATCAACCAGTAACCTTGAGTTTCTGGGCATTCATCTTGATAAAGAAAGAAATGAAACAGGGGGTAAAGGCATTTTTGAAATTAATACCGAGGGCTCAGCGATAAAAATTCTGGTAATCCCCACCAACGAGGAGTTGGAGATTGCCCGGCAATGCTATGCCCTGCTGACGTAAGGCCCTAATTTATTTCGAATTTTTAACGCACCGAAATCCGGTATGATCCATTCCTGAATCGTAGGAAGAACCTTGCCGGCCACTGGGTTTATAATTAGAGCAATACTGGTTGCTGCAAAGAAATGAACCTCCTTTGGAAACATGCTTGATAGCGAACGGATCATAAGGATCGGACGTAGCGGTCGGACCTACCGGATTATAATCAATGGTATTAGATTTTATGCTTGATTTGGGTGCAACCTCATACCAATCTGAGCAGAGTTCCCAGACGTTACCTGTCATATCAAAAAGACCATATCTATTAGGCGGAAAAGATTTGACAGGTGCGGTTCCTACAAAACCATCATCACCAGAATTATTGTTAGGAAATGAACCTTGAAAATAATTAGCAAGATATTTTCCTTGAGGATTCAATTCGTTGCCCCATGAAAACTCTTTTGCATCAAGACCACCCCGGGCGGCAAATTCAAACTGTGCCTCAGTGGGTAAACTTTTTCCTGCCCAGGTAGCATAGGCCTGCGCATCTTCAAAAGCAATTTGTACAACCGGATGATTGTCCTTTCCTTCAATGCTGCTGCCAGGCCCTTGCGGATGTTGCCAGTTGGCGCCTGTTACCCATCGCCACCATTGTGTGTAATCATTTAATTCCACAACACCGGGTGGCGGGGTAAAGACCAGCGAACCGGGTTGCAATACTTCATCCGGTGGTTTAGGTGTTCCCGGAGGAACTTGTTTTTTCATTTCTTCCCAATCAATCGGTCGCTCGGCTACGGTTACATAGTGGGTAGCTTCTACAAAGGTTCTGAACTGTTTATTGGTCACTTCAGTTTCATCAATCCAAAAACCATCCACCTTTACTTTGTGTGGTATCATTTCCACCTCCGCACAATTTTCACCGCTACAGCCCATCATAAATTCTCCCCCTTCAATCCAGATCATGCCTTCCGAATTTTTCTTTACCGATTGGCTTGTTTCGTTCGGAGTGTTCGAATTTTGCTGGCAGGATAAAAGTCCGGATAACGCGATGATGTAAATAAAGGGAGAATTGAATTTCATAAGGAGTAATATTAAACAAACAAAAATTTTGGACAACATTCTGTTGTCCAAAATTTTGTTGAAAGTTAATTCAAGTTAGCGACTACCGCCTGCGTTCTTGAGCGTCTCTTCAATTTTGCTAAGATTAAAAGAACCAGGACTTTGGCTTGGTGGATACTCTTTCATGGATAGCAGAAATTTCGCTGCCAGCGCCTGAATGGGTACAATTACAAAAGGGCGACTTAAGAACCAGTCGTCATAAACATTGGCATTGTGTTGCGCTTTTTCAAAGGGATCTCTTCTCAAATTGAACAGTAATGGAACACGGAGTTCAGTGAATGGTTCCCTCCAGACACCAAAGGCTTCGCCTCTGTTTTCCAAAAACACAACTTTCCAATCATCATACCGGGCAGCAACAACCTGACCATCATCATTCACATACCAAAACTCATGCCGGGGAGATTCTTTTGTTTTACCAGATAGATAATCTAATTGATTATATCCATCAAGATGATTGCGATAGTCTCTTCCATTGATTTTCGTCCCTTTCGCTAACCGTTCTTTAACATTGGCATCACCGGCCGCTGCAGCAAATGTTACCAGCCAGTCTTCATGTGAAACAATTCCATTCAACGTAACACCTGCAGGCCAATGTCCGGGCCATTTTACAAAAGTTGGCACTCTATAGGCACCTTCCCAGTTGGAGTTCTTTTCAGAGCGGAATGGAGTTGTTCCGGCATCCGGCCAGGTGTTATAATGCGGACCGTTGTCGGTAGAGTACATGACGATGGTGTTGTCA
>JAEUUB010000791.1 GCA_016787745.1 Cyclobacteriaceae bacterium | reverse complement strand
AGTTCATCGGACGGCAGTGCACGAGGGATAGACGCTTGACAGAAATAATATTTAGCGTCTTTAGGCAAAAGCATAAGAATCTTTGAAATGTCTTTATCCTTTACCATGCCTAAGATCCAATGGAGCTGGGTATATTCCGTCTCCCTGATTTGTGCAAGTATTTCTTTAATTCCCGCCTCGTTATGACCTGTATCGCAAATCACGGTTGGGTTCATCCCGATTGTTTGCCACCGGCCTTTTAAGCCTGTAAGTGCAACTGTATTCTTTAATCCACTCCGAATGTTATCGTCAGTAAGTGTAAATCTCTGCAAGCGCAATTCATTTACTGCGCATAATACACCCGGAATATTTTTAGTTTGATATCCTCCTGTCAAATCAGACTCAATCGATAGCCCTGCATGATTTTGTGAATCTATATCATAACGCCCCAAAGAAGTTCTTTTAACTTTATAAACATCGGAAGCAAAGGTAATTTTGCTGTTAGTTTCGTTTGCCTTTTCAACAAACACCAGACTCACTTCCTCCTGACGTTCACTAACCACAACAGGAACCCCTGCTTTAATTATGCCCGCCTTTTCAAAAGCAATTTTAGAAAGTGTATCCCCGAGCAGATCCATGTGATCCCAACTTATGTTGGTAATAATAGAAAGTATCGGATTGATAACGTTCGTTGAATCAAGTCGCCCGCCTAAGCCCGTTTCAATTATCGCTATTTCGGCTTGCGTTTGAGCAAAGTAATCGAAAGCCATCGCAACAGTTATCTCAAAAAAAGAAGGTTTTACAGATTCAATGGAGGGACGAATCTTTTTAACAAAGTCAACCACAAATTTTTGATCCACTTCGGCTCCATTCACCCGGATTCGCTCTGTAAATTCTTTAAGGTGTGGAGATGTGTAGAGACCGGTTTTGTAGCCCGCACTTTGAAGTATGGCTGCCAACATGTGCGATGTACTTCCCTTTCCGTTGGTGCCTGCAATGTGTACGCTCTTGAATTTTAGGTGCGGATTACCAAGTGCCTCACACAGAAGAATTGTATTGGTTAAATCTTTTTTATATGCTGTGGCACCTACCCGTTGAAACATAGGTAGGTTTTGATAAAGATAAGTTAGCGTTTCCGCATAGGTCATGGGGCGCGAAATTATACGTTCGCCTCAAAAATAAAAAGCTTCCACGCTGATCTCAATTTCGTATTCGCGATTAGTCGATACCCAACTC
>JAEUUB010000790.1 GCA_016787745.1 Cyclobacteriaceae bacterium | reverse complement strand
TTCACCACGCGTAATGCGTTGGTGGCAAACTCGGGATGTGCTTCTAACTTCAAAATTTTCAGCAGGCTTAAAAATTGCCGATCGCTGCCTACCGCCAGCAAGATTTTCTTTCCATCCCGGGTAAGAAAGTAATCACCATACGGAGCAATGTTAGGATGCGAAGATCCTTGCCGCGATGGAAGTTGTTTGGCTACAAGCCAGTTGCTCGCCTGATTGATCAAAGAAGATACAGCCGCCTGTATCAGCGAAACTTCGATAAAACTTCCATGTCCGGTGCGTTCACGCTTCAGTAACGCTAACAGCAATCCTTCTTTTAAGTGATGGGCTGCCAACACATCGATTAACGCCACAGGCATTTTTGTCGGATCCCCCTCGGCCTCGCCATTCAAATCCATAAATCCGCTCTCGGCCTGAATCACCGCATCATAACCAACCCGATCGGTATCGGAACCATACCCGGTAATTTGTCCGTAGATTAGCTTTTCATTTGTAGTTCTCAATTGATTGTAGGAGACTCCTAACTTTTCGGCATCACCTGGTTTATAGCTGGCGATAACAAGGTCGCTGGCGGCCGCCAGCTTTTGAACAACGGATTTCCCTTCAAGGGTATTCAGGTCCATTGCCACGGATTTCTTTCCCCAATTAACCGAACAAAAATAGGCCGACCGGTCATCGGTTTGCTCGCCTCTGCTTTTCCAGGAGCGGGTAACATCGCCACCGGCAATCAGGTTTTCTACTTTAATTACCGATGCGCCCAGTTCAGCAAAAAATTGCCCTACGCTGGGGCCCGCCAGCACCGAGGCTAATTCAAGTACTTTAAGGTTTTGAAACATACTCTGCACTGCTTAAATAAATTTCCATAAACTAATGTCATCATTAATGCTTGGAACTTTTATGGTAGTTAGTCAGCAGTAGCCAGAATGCGGTCGGCAGGAACTGCTAACTGCTTCATGCTACTTTTTGACTTATACAATGAACTTATCACTAAAAATAGAATCATTTATCGCATTTTTGCGTTCTGCTTAGATAATTTAAAACTATGAGAATTTCTGCTTTTTTGGTGCTCGTTTCTATTCTTATCACGTGTTCAACCAAACCCACACAACTAAAAACCGGAGTGTGGCGTGGGGTT
>JAEUUB010000921.1 GCA_016787745.1 Cyclobacteriaceae bacterium | reverse complement strand
AAAACGGGTTTTTATTCGCCCGAGGAATTATTGAAGGAACATCCTATGGAGAAATGATTCGCAGAATCATCACAATTGGTTAAATTTTAAACGTGAAATCGCCATTGACAACGTACACCCTGTGACTTTAAAACAATTATTAACGGATGAAATTTAAAAATCAAAGTATAGTCTTTTTCATCACAAGTGTGCTGATGCTTACTTCTTTCTTCTCCGTTCAGGCTCAGCCTGATCCTTTATGGGTTAGGTATGAGGGCAAAGAAGGTCCTGGCAAAGGCAGGCATATTGTGTTTATAAGTGCCGAAGAAGAATATCGATCGGAAGAATCGTTGCCCATGATGGCAAAAATTTTATCGCAGCGCCATGGCTTTACGTGCACCGTACTTTTTTCTATCGATCCGGAAACAGGAACTATCGACCCCAACAATCAAACGAATATTCCGGGTATGGAACATTTGCAAACAGCCGACTTGCTGTTTATGTGTATGCGTTTTCGCGAATTGCCCGATGATCAAATGAAATACTTTGTTGATTATCTGCAGTCCGGAAAACCAATTGTTGCTTTGCGCACCTCTACTCATGCCTTCTTATATTCGCGCGACAAAGAAAACAAGTATGCCCGGTACAGCTTCAATAGTAAGATTAAAAACTGGGCGGGAGGCTTTGGAAAAAAAGTGTTGGGCGAAACCTGGGTGTCGCATCACGGGGTTCATGGTTCGGAAGGAACGCGGGGTCTTGTAAACGGATTGGTTTCCAGTCATTCTATACTGAAAGGAGTTAAAGATATCTGGGGCCCCACAGACGTGTATACGATAACCGGTTTAAATCCCAATACAAATGTGTTGATGTATGGTCAATCATCCTTAGGCATGACTGCCGATGCACCCTTAAGTTATGCTAAGTCGATCATGCCGGTGGCGTGGACAACCTCTTATAAAAATGAGATGGGCAGCACAGCCAGAATTTTTGCTACTACCCTGGGAGCATCCGTTGATTTGCTAAGTGAAGATCTAAGAAGAATGTTAATCAATGCAAGCTATTGGGCATTGGAAATGGAAGGCCAGATACCTGAGAAGAGTAATGCAGAAACAGTAGGACCCTATGAACCTATTATGTTTGGGTTTGATAAATTTAAAAAAGGCGTTAAGCCGGCTGACTATACTTTAAAGTAATTACTCTTTTGGATTTTTAATACGAAATCGCCATTTAAAACTAATAACCGATGAAAGAGACTTCAAAATCAAAAATCGGATTTAATCTTCTGGTCTGGTCGGGAGGATTGCCTGATGATTTTTTTCCTATCACCGAGCGATTAAAAAAAATTGGCTATGATGGAGTGGAGTGTTTCATGGATGAACGTGATATCACCGTATATAAAAAATTAGGCAATCATTTAAAAAGCATTGGCTTAGAAGCTACCTGTGTGTTGGGTTTAGGGCCTGACGAAAATCCCGCCAGCGAGTCAAAAGCTATTCGTGAAAAAGCAGTTGCGAGATTAAAAGAAGCTATTGATCACGCGCATGCGTTGGGATCCAAAATTATTTGTGGCCCCATTCATTCTGCTTTTGCCGTTTTTCTTGACAGACACCCGCCTACCGATGCTGAGTATAAATGGAGTGCTGAAGTGTTGCGGACTGCCGGGGAGTATGCGGCACAGGCCAACATCACTCTTACCTGCGAGGCACTTAACCGCTTTGAGTGTTACTTGTGTAATACCATGGAACAGTTAGCCAGACTTGTGTTGCGGGTAGATCATCCGCATGTAAAGGCTATGTTCGACACACATCATGCGAACATTGAGGAAAAAAAGATTGGCGATGCCATTCGTACAATAGCACCGATGTTGGCACACGTACACATCAGTGAGAATGATCGTGGCACTCCGGGGGATGGCCACATTTCGTGGGATGAGACATTTGCCGCGTTGGCGGAGATAAAATACAATGGGTGGTTGACAATTGAGGCGTTTACCCGCAACGATCCCAATTTTGCCAATGCGATTAATGTGTGGCGCGAATACTCAAAGCCGTGGGACATGGCTGAAAAAGGATTTTTGCTGATAAAAGAAATGCTGGCGAAACATTATAACTGATCATTGTCAGATAAAGCAAAGCCACAGATTACCTTTTAAAATAAACTGTATTTGTTGGATGACACTTTTTCAGTACATTAAAAATCGTTACTTCACTCGTCTACCTATTATGCTGAAATTCTTATTAGAACTCATCTCAAAAATACATTTGAAAGCATCTGTCTCTTCGTCCCAAAGCTTCGGGACGGAATCTCCGATTAAAGCACTGACCTTGGGATCGCAGGTCACTGCCTGCCTTTGCCGAAGCGCATGCCCGCATAACAAAGTATTTTTGAGATGGGTTCTATTCTTTTTATTTGTTGGTTTTGTAACTTCTTGTAATCAGAAGCCAGCGCAGCCAGCCAACCCCAAAATCGACAAACTAAAACTTTTGCCTGGGTTTAAGGCTGAGCATTTGTATAGTCCGGAAGAACATGGTCAGGGTTCGTGGGTGGCCATGACATTCGACAACAAAGGCCGCATGATTACGTCCGATCAGTACGGGGCCATCTACCGCATTGTGCTGCCTCCTCAAGGCGATACCGCAAAAGTGAAAGTAGAAAAACTGATCATCGGTTCAGAAGCCGATCGCAGTGCTGACACTACCACGTTAAAATTGGGGATGGGTTTTGCGCAAGGGCTGTTGTATGCATTCAATAGTTTGTATGTGATGGTGAATCACAACAGCGATAAAAACTTTGATAAAAATACCGGCCTGTATCGGCTACAGGATACGGATGGAGATGATCAGTTTGATA
>JAEUUB010000655.1 GCA_016787745.1 Cyclobacteriaceae bacterium | reverse complement strand
CCTGTTGTTCAGAAACTTTAGTCTCCTTTTTTTCCTCCTTCTTTTCTTCCACAGGCTCAACCTTGGGTTTTGCCTCCACCACCTTCTCTTTATTATTCTCCTTAACCTCTTTAACTGGTTCTTTTTTTGGCTTCTCTTCCTTTACCACTACCGGACTTTCAATTTTTGAAACCACCGGTTCTTCAACTTTTTCGGATTCAATTTCTTCCTTCACCTGTTCTTCTACGGGTTGGGCCGCTTCTGTCTGTTCCTCCTTGGGCTGATCTGCTTCTTCCTGTACGCCTGGAGAAGTCTCGGGCTGAATTTCACCCCCGCCCTGCTCGTCCATACCGAAGTTCAGTTCTATTCCATATTCCGGAAGAGGTGGATTGGGTGCACGCCAGGCCATCATCAGCATAAAGGCAAGCAATAAAAGGCCATGAATAACCACCGAGGTAATCATGGCTATTCGTTTATTCTTGCGATCCTGCTGTTCGTTCATGTTATTTCGGTTTGGTCGCTATAGAGACCCGTGCTTCCAATTTAGTCGCAATTCCGGCAACAAAAACCATTTCCCGGGTTGGCACCGATTCATCAATATGAAGTACCACAACTCCTTTAGGGCCTGCCAGTTTGCTTTTAAGTTCTCCTTCCAGCGTGGACTTGGTTACCCTCTTGTCATTAACGTAAAACTGGTTGTCCTTGGTTACCGTCACCGAAACTTTCTGCACCTCTATAGTACTCGCCACGCTACTGGGCAAATTAACGGGTAACCCGGAAGGTGTAATAAAGGACGAAGTAAGCATAAAGAATATGAGCAGCAGGAATATCAAATCAGTCATGGAGGCCATGCTGAAGGCAGCGTCCACTTTATTTCTGGATTGTAAATTCATACTAGCGGGGTTCTTGCAACAGATCAATAAACTCTATAGAAGAATACTCCATTCTATGCACAACCTTGGAAACCCGGGTAACTAAAAAGTTATAACCCAGATACGCAATGATACCAACAATCAAACCAGCTACCGTAGTTATCATCGCTGTATAAATGCCATCTGCCAAGAGTTTAGGACTTACTGAACCTTCCTCCTGAGCGATCGCTATAAACGCGCTCACCATTCCAATCACGGTTCCCAGGAAACCAATCATGGGTGCGGCTCCGGCAATGGTTGCCAAAACCGACAGGTTTTTTTCTAATCTGAAGACCTCAATTTTCCCAACGTTCTCGATAGACGCTTCAATATTTTTAAGCGGGCTTCCAATACGCGAAACTCCCTTTTCGATCATCCGGGCCACCGGAGTATCGTGCTGAGCACACAAAACTTTTGCTCCATTAATATCGCCTCGAACAACCAGCTCTTTTATTTTTCCCATAAATGAGTCTGAGCTTACGTTGGCGCGATTAACCGTTAGCAATCGTTCAGTAAAAATGTAAATAGCAATAACCGAACAGATAACGAGCGGAATCATTAAAGGTCCTCCGGCCATAACAAGATTCCAGAACGAGATAGCTTGATCCGGCTGAGCAGTCTCAGCGGCTCCTGTAACAATTTGGGCTAACATCATAGTTTAAAAAATGTAATACGTTTTTCTCCAAAAAATAATTGCTGTTCAACAGCTTAATACTTTATAACCCAGGCTCCCTCACCAAATTCGGGTTTGGCTGAATCGGCACTTGACTGCGCTAATGCATAGGTATCAAAATCTCCACCAATGGTAAGGCGATAAAACTTCCACTTCCCAAAAGGGGGTATAATCTTGGAACCGGTTCCTTTGGCGCTCAGCTTATTGGCATAATCCATAATTAAATCACCATCCACAGCACTGGCTATTACCACATAATAACGACCCGTACGGCTACTTAGTGTTTCGATGGTACCATCCACAGGCTTGGCAGCTGCAGCAGCCGCAGCTTCATCTCTTTTTCGTTGTTCTTCAGCCTCCTTCTCCCGCGCTAACCGCGCTGCTTCCTCTTTTCGCTGTTTCTCAGCGGCCTTGGCAGCTAATTCTTTCTTCTGCTTTTCAGCGGCCTGGGGCTTATATACATATTGGTAAATCAGAAATCCAGCAACAACCAGAACCAATCCGATAATGACAGCAATAATAACCGGTGCATTGGATTTTGGTTCTTCTTCGGGTTTATAACTATAGGATTCTCGCACGGGTTCCTCTATGGAAGTTTTTGATTCCGGTTCTGGATTTTCTAAAGGTTTGTACTCTATATCGGGTAGCCCGAAGCTATCCTCCGCATTGTTTCCATCGTTAAGATTTTCGTTTTCCTGTGGGTCTTTGTCTTTTCTTTTTGCCATGGTTTGGTTGTTATCAGGGTATTATCACAAAATTAACGTAATTTCTACAAATTAAGCTATTTTCAAAAGACCCATGTTACGCCACCCATCACCTGAACACCCCTCACCGGGTAATTGAGATACAATTGATAGTCACTTGATAAAAGGTTACTTCCCTTAACAAAGACTGAAACCTTCTTGGATAGAAAATAACTTGCCTTCACGTTGAGATCTATAGCCGGATCAAGTGTTACAACCGAGTTATTATCAACATTAAGTGCCTTCGCCCCACCCTGGGTTATCAGGTCAACGTTGAACAAGATCTTCGAATACAAATTATAAGACGAATTAAAGCTTACACGATAGGTGGGTCTGTGCCAGGCTTCCGCCACCTGATCCGTTGAATATCCAAATAAGTCTGCGCGCAACAACATCCGGGCTGTTTGCGCATGGGTAAATCCAAGTTCACCATATAGATTTGTACGCTTTGTATTGCCCTCATCAAATACGGTAATAAACTTGGCGCGATCCGTTGGGTCATTCTGATAGAAATACAACTCCTTCAGGTTGGCAAACCCAAACCCGCCCCCAAAAGAAACTTTGCTCCCCAACTTTCCTTTTATGCCTCCCAAAAACTCGATAGTCCGATTGGTGTTATTAATTCCAATATTAGAATTCAGCCAGGCATTTTCCCGAGCCAATGAATGCAAGGATACTTTATCGATATCGCCCGTTAAGCTTGCGTATACTTCAACGGATTTGTTTAAGGGATAGCTTGCACGAACATCCGGATAAATGTGCAGGGACTTATCTTTGCCAAGGGTATCATTTTCTAACACCACGTTAGTACCAATCATCAGAACCAAATCATCCATCACAGAGAATTCGTACCCACCCTTGACCTTAAAAATATGTCTTGGCTCAGCTTCTACCTGCTCATCCTTGCGGGAGATCAGGTAATAATCAGAACCAATTAGAATTTTTCCCGCTTTAGAAATCTCATAGTCGCCCTTAAATCCAAGCACCACTTCACTTTCCTTTGCTTTATAATGATCATCCAGGTAACTGAACGAGCCTAAAAGCTTATAATTAAAAGGCGATGTGGTGGAGTTTTGTACATCGCCTCCTAAACTAAAGATATTATAGCTTTGCAGGATCTGAGATTTATCTACATCGACACCCGGAGTGTAGCCATAATAGTGAGTTGTTATGTTTTCATAATTTGCGAACCCGCCCACGGTAGCTTGCTTCCCAAACGATTTTCCAAACATCCCTACTTCCGTGTTGCCACTGGCTGAGTTATTCTTATCCACCGGGCCTTGCCCAAAACTATGGTGGAACGCCTTTACGCCATAGAACTTAGCCTTATCGCGCTTATTGGTAATGTACGCGTCTAAATAAGGCGAAGCATAATTACCCAGACCTGCACTGAAATAGTTACCGTATATTTTAGTTATCTCTTCCTGTTTTAGCCGGAGCGGCCGGATAGCAGGATTAAATTCGGGTGTAGCAAATTTAATGTTCTTAAAATCGTATGTGATTTCGGGTTTAATGGGCTCAACCGGACGCGGAGGTACTTTCTCAAAATTTCTGTTGGCTTTTGGCAAAACTATCTGACGTTCTTTTACAATCTCAATTTCCACCTTTTCGATTTCACCTTCACCCCACTCCTCCTGGGCCATACCAGTACTAACCATTCCCAGAAAAAAAGCGCTAACCATCCCTAGCCGCACAACCCAATACAACTTATAGTCGGTGATGTCTCTTAGATTCATAATTAGTTATCTAAAGTATCCGCTTTAATCTGCGATGCCTTTTTAAGTTCTGCCTCATCGATCTTTTTCAACTTTTCTTTTGCCAATATCTTGATGCTCTCGATCGGAAACGTTTCTAACGATTTCAAAGTGCCTTTCGCCTGAAAGGTGTCCCCCATGGCCAGGTAGTTATCAGCCAGCAAGAGAAAGGATTTACCGACCCACTCTGGGTATGCCGCAAAATCGCTATTGAGTCTTACCAACGTTTCATAACACTGCTTATTCTCTTTCTTAAGATATTGGATTTCTCCCAAAAGATATTTTGCTTCGGCTCCGTGCTCATCTTGCGCGGAATTTAAGGTGTTTAAAAATTCATCTTGCGCTGATTCATAGTCTCCGCGGGCCATTGCACTCTTCCCTAAATAGAGAGAGGCTTTATTCTGCGCCCCTGCATTTATATTCCCGCGATCGAGAATGATGCGCGCATATACATCGGCCGAATCGTACTTAGCTAATAAATAGTAAGACTCCATAAGGCCCGACCAGGCGGTATACTGTTCTTTTTTGTTTGAAGCCAGACGGGCAAGTTGTTGGAAATAAGGGACTGCTCGCTCTAACCGGTTTTGCCTGAATTCCAATTCGGCCAACCGACCTACCACTTTACTTGCAAACAAGAAGTTTTTATCACTGGCTAATTCAACATATAATGTAGTGGCTTTGTCCCATTCCTTTAACCGATAATAAGATTCAGCCTGATAATATTTAGCTTCCGCTACCCGGGGGCTTTCCGGATAAGAACTTATGTATCTTGATAGAGCCGCAATAGCCTTCTGATAATCCTGATTAAAGTATAGATTTTTACCTGACTCAAACTCAACTGACTCAATACCTTTCGCATCTGGATTGGCAGCTTTAAACTCTGTAAGATACTTGTCAAATTCACCCTGCCGGCCTGCCAGGGTAAGGGCTTCCTGCAAGGGAATCAAAATATCGTTGCTAACGGGATGCCCTCCATAATTTTCGATTACCGTAATATAATCCTGAGCAGTCTTGTTGTATTCCTTTAGATTAAAAAAAGAAGCAGCTCTGCGCGTGTACGCGTACGGAACAAATCGTGACGAAGGCTTTGATTGAATTAGCAAAGTATAACCATTAACTGCCGGTTGGTAATTACCCTGTTCAAAATCCAATTGAGCCCGCTGAAAAATCGCCTCATCCAAAATACGCGATTGCGGAAAATTCCGGATCACGAGATCCAACTCGGCAGCCGCCTCTTCATACTTTCGCATTATGCCTAAGATAGCACCGGACTGAAGGTGTGCGTAATCCTGATCCACCGATCTGTATTGAACTACTTTACGGTAATTGATCAATGCCTCCGGATACGACTTGGATACATAGTAGCAGTCTGCCAAACGTAAGATACCATCAGCAAGATTACTTTGCGTTCTTGAAGCTTTATTTACAAATTCTTTAAAATTAAAGAGTGCCCGATCATAGTCCTGAAGATTATAATAGGCATAGCCTAAACCATATCGCGTTTTAACAAGCAACTCTATATTGTTGAACCCGCTAAGACCAATAATTCGCAAATAGTTATTCGCAGCCTGCTCATATTTGCGGCCTATTGAATACGCTTCGCCACACCAAAAACTTGCTTCGGCTACATAGTCAGGATCAATGGGATACTGAAGCGATTTCTCAAAAAACTGAACTGCTAATGGGTAATCTTCCTTATTAAATAATTCAATCCCTTTTAGCATGGTGGCCTTCTGATAAGCCCGATTTACCGCTGGGCTCCTTCTGGGCATAGCGTCTATGTATTCAATCGCTTTGTTATAGTTGGTGGCATTAACATAGGCCTGCGACAATAACTCCCGGATTTCGTCCGCATGGCTGCTTTTTGGAAACACAACGAGCATTTTCTCAAATTCGGCAATGGCCTGATCCGGACGACCTAAATCGTAGGAAACTTTAGCGAATTGGAATGTACTTTCCTCAACCAATTTTTGATCGGGTTTAAATTTCCGGGCAATATCAAAGGCGGTTTGCGCCATTGGTTTTTGATTTTGTTTCAGATACAAGTAGCCCAAATAATAAGCCGAATAAAAACCTACCGAATCGGAATCCGTAAAGGAGGACTTCAGGTATTTTACTGCACTGGCATCCTCTCCCAACGTAAAGGCTGCATACCCGGCTCTCAGCAACACACTCTTATCTGCTTTTTCTTCCCGCCCCTCCAGATAAAGTTTATAGCCTTCAAACGCCTTTTTATAATCACTTTTTTTATAGTACGCTTCCGCTGCCAGAAGCGCAATTTCTTCTTTATTATTTACGCCTTCGATAGCATTGACTTTTTCGACATAGGTTAACAATTCATCATAATTCTGCTGACGGAAATAAACGTTGGCAATCAAATATGGAACTATCTTTGCGTACGCCTCATTTTGTTCGGCACGCTTTAAGTCAATAAGTGCGCTTGAAAAGTCTCCTTCACTATACTCAATAAAACCTGCATAATAGCTGGAGGCAGGTCCGTACTCTCCGCCTATGGTTTTGTTATAATTAAATTGAACCAGGGCTTCCTTCAACGACTTTTGACTGAACAAGCTATATCCCCAACGAAAGCGCCCGATCCGTTGTTGATCCTGACTTAATCCTGAAAAATCGGCTTTTGCAAAATTCATTGCAGCCTTTTTATAATTTTTTTCTGCATAGTAAAAGTTGGCCAATTCGTAGTTGGCTGTGGCTGCCTTTGGATGCGTTGGATTTTGTCGGATAAAATCTGCTATCTGTTTTTCCGAATCAATATGATAAAGATTCAGTGCACAAAATGCCTTGTAGTACTCTGCTTCGGCTCGCCTTGGGTCGGTCCCAGAACTGGTTGTAATAAATTCCGAAAAAACTTCACGGGCTGCTGCAAACTGATGGTGATCGATTAGGTCCAGTCCAGAACTATACAATCTCTCTGACTTGTCTTGTGAGACAATATTTTGAGCGGACAACGAGAATACAAAAAGCCAGACACTAAGGAATACAAGAAATCTCTTCATCAAGACTTTATTGGTAAAACTGACAAAGTCAAAAAATATTGCAGAACTAAGTTTAAAAAATACCTCCCATGCACTAGTTAAAAAAATGGATTGCATGGACTCAAAGCTACTAACTCTTTGCGACAACTTCATCATTTC
>JAEUUB010000649.1 GCA_016787745.1 Cyclobacteriaceae bacterium | reverse complement strand
TAAAAAAGCCTGACGATTTCGCATCAGGCTTTGTACCCGGGACGGGAGTTGAACCCGTACAGCCATTACTGGCCACAGGATTTTAAGTCCTGCGTGTCTACCAATTCCACCACCCGGGCAAACGGATTGTGTTTAAAAAATAACCCCTCTCTTTAGGAGAGGGGTTGAGCGGGAAACGAGACTCGAACTCGCGACCCCGACCTTGGCAAGGTCGTGCTCTACCAACTGAGCTACTCCCGCTTTTGTCTTCAAATTGTGGGTTTTTAATGTTCAAAACTCACTTTTTGACCCCTATTGGTAATAAGGGACTGCAAATTTAATAGCTAACCCCAAATATCCAACATACCCCTGTTTTTTTAAGAAATTTCTTCCCTCTGAATTCACACCAGGTATTTTTTGTTCTCCTAATTAAATTGAACTTGGCATACATTAAGAGATGTAATGTATTTTTTAAAACAAGATCAATTATTTGCTGATTCGTAGAGTAGAAATAGATCATTTAAATCCTGAAAAATAGAGATGAAAAAAATTATCCTGATAACCGGCTTTTTGTGTTTTGGCTTGGTCGCAAAAGGCTTTAGCCAAACGGTCTACTCCGCTGCTAAAGGGGAGAAATACCATACAGCGGATTGTAAATTATCGGGCGATGCGGACAGTATGACATTGGCCGCGGCTAAGAAAGCAGGTAAATCCGGTTGCGGAGTTTGCAAACCCGATGATCACTTCAAAGACAAGGTTGTTCGATGCAAAGGGAAAACAGCGGACGGTACCCGTTGCAAACGAATGACATCGAGTAAAGAACAAAAGTGTTATCAACATAAATCACCCTGATGGAACGAAAAAGAATTCATCCCGAAGGGCCTGAATTTTCGCGCATTATTGCAGGCGCCTGGCGCTGGCATACCGTTTCGCAGGATACGGTTGGCAAATTGATCCGAACCGCCCTTAAGGAAGGCATCACTACATTCGATCATGCCGACATATACGGAGACCATGGCAATGAGGAGATTTTTGGCAATATACTCCGCAGCGATGCCGGACTCAGGAACAAAATGGAGCTTGTTTCTAAATGCGGGATCAAATTTAGTTCGGCCCTAAGACCAAAAACCTGGGTAAAACATTACGATACCTCTAAAGAGCATATCAAATGGTCGGCAGAGAATTCTTTAAAGATGTTGGCAACGGATCATTTGGATTTGTTGTTGATCCATCGCCCCGATCCGTTATTGGATCCAACCGAAGTTGCTGAAGCGTTTTCGGAATTGAAACAGGAGGGCAAGGTTTTGCATTTCGGAGTTTCAAATTTTACACCCAGTCAGTTTACGATGCTCCAAAAGTTTTTATCGTTTCCGCTGGTGACCAATCAGATTGAAATTTCGCTTACACGGGTTGATCCCTTATTCAATGGCGATCTCGACTTACTGATGGAACGCAATACTTCTGCCATGGCGTGGTCGCCCCTGGCGGGAGGTAAATTAGTGGGTGGCGAAAAAGAAATGTTTGGCAAGGCTTCAAAGTATAATGCTTCCTACAGTCAGTTGTCGTTGGCCTGGTTGCTTCGTCACCCGTCCGCAATTTTTCCGGTAGTGGGTACAACCAAGACCGATCGGATTATCGAATCTGCGAAAGCTTTGGATATTAAGCTTGATAGGCAGGATTGGTTTGAGATGTTGCAATGGGCAACCCGAAAAGAAGTGGCTTAAGAGTATTTGAGATGAAACGGATAATACTTTTGATTTTGTTTTCGGGCTTTATAGCTGCCAAAGCGCAAGAGATTGACCTAGTGCGTCTGGGCTATAACAAATCAGATGTTAAATCCGAGCAGACCGGTATGGCCGCATCGGCCGATGGTAAACAACTGGCCTTTGTGTTTAAGGATAAAACCATTAAGATTTTTGATGTTGACGCTGCCCGATTTATAAAACGATTTTCGGGCCCCTTTAGCGATGTATTTGATCTTCAACTTGCACCCGATGGAAAGCTGGTGATGTTACAAGGCAACGAGATTATTGTTCTCGACTGGAAAACAGAAGAGGTATTGGTTCAATTTTCCACCACAGGCGTAATCACCAAATCATCTTACCTCCCCACATTTAATCTGCTGGCTGTTGGCCAACGCGAGGGGTGGGTAAGTGTTTATGATTTGAATGCCCGCAAGGAGATAAATACGTTTCAGTACAAAAAACATCACGTAAGTGCGCTTGCCTTACATCCAGCGGGAAAAGCAGTAGCCGTTGGTGTGATACCGGTTTTAAGCGAGTTTAATCCGATTAAGTTATTTGATATTAAAACCGGAAACGTATTGGCCGAATCTCCCAAGGGCGTTTACCCGATGGCGGTGTTTAATGAAGCGGGCGATCAACTGATTGTTTCAAGTTTGAACAAGTTAGGAACCAAAACAAGTATTTTTATTTTGGATGGGAACTCACTGGCACAAGTGCGCGAAGTGGATAGCAAAGTCGTGTGGGGAAACGCTATCATGCCCTATTCGGGTAAGGTTGCGGGTGATAAATTATTGGGCATTACTGCTTCGCTGTCATTCAATGTTTATGATCTTAAGGCAGGCGGTATTCAGTTCACCACTAAATCAGACGGGTTTAAATTACCTTCCTACTACACGCTGGGGGTTGGAAATGCACACCCTTTTCCATTGGGCAACAGTGGTAAGTTTTTGATCAACTCTCTGGGCAATAACATCAATCAGATTTATGATTTGGCAAGCAACTCAATTACCGGGTATTTTTTCTGTGGGGCTAATGATGATTTTGCTGTTGTCTCCCGCGATGGTCGGGTAGAAGGAACTCAGGAAGCGTTGGGGAAAGTATTTTGGACAGCCCGAAACTCAGTTATTCGTACGTCTTTAGAGAGTACCTACGAAATGGGATTCACCCCCAAACTGCTGTCGCAGATTATTTCCGAATCGGATCTGAAACTGGCTACGTTTGAAGTTGAAAAGGTTGCCGATAAAATTCCGGTAGTGCAGGTAAAATCAGTGAACGGAGTAAATACCCCCGCCAACGCCACGTTTACTTCTTCGCAAAAGATGTCGAAGGTAACCATTGAGGTAACTCAAAACGCAAGCGAAGTGACGGAACTAAAAATTTACCAGAATTCGAAACTGATTAAGAGCGAGTCGAATCAGGGAAAAGCGGTATACCAGGCAGATGTTTCGTTAACGAATTCGTTTGGTGAGCAGAACTACTTCTATGTCACGGCCTCCAGCAAGGCGGGCATTGAGTCAGAGAAAGTGAAATTTACTATTAACTATAAAGGGGCTACGGAAGCCAAACCAAAACTTTTTCTCTTAACTATTGGAATAGACAAGTACAAAAATCCCAAATACAATTTGAATTACGCGCAGGCAGATGCGGATGGAGTTGCCAAAATGATTACGCAAAAATCACAATCCTTATTTAACGAAATAATACCGTATACGATTCGCAACGAAAAGGCAACAAAGACAGCAGTCTATGCCGCGTTGGAACAAATAAAAGCGAAAGCCTTAGAGCAGGATATGATTGTTGTGTATTACGCAGGCCATGGCGTAATGTCGGGGGGAACAGATAAAGAGAAAGAGTTCTTTATTGTACCGCATGATGTTACCCAGTTATACGGGCGTGATGAAATGTTATTTGAAAAGGCCATTTCGGCAGCCGACCTGAAAAAATATGCGCAGGCAATCAATGCCCAAAAGCAGGTGTTTATATTGGATGCCTGCCAATCGGCTGGAGCTCTGGGAGCATTAGAGGAGCAGAGCCGTGGAGCGGCCGAAGAAAAAGCAATAGCACAATTGGCCCGAAGCACAGGTACTTTTTGGATTACCTCCACGGGGTCCGATCAGTTTGCCTCTGAGTTTGCCAAACTGGGTCATGGAATTTTTACGTATGCTTTGCTCGAAGGCATTGGGGGCGCAGCCGATGTAAACAAAGATCAGCGGCTTACCATTCGCGAATTGAGCACGTATATTGAAAATAAAGTGCCCGAACTATCGGAGCAACTGAAAGGCACCGCGCAGTTTCCTTCTGCGTATTCGTTTGGCAACGATTTTCCGATTGCTGTTTTTGAGAAGTAAGTGTTTCTCCCTGGCAGGTTGATTTTTTTCGAACCTATTCACGTGGTTTGAATTTTTGTTTCTTACTTGCGGTTTAATCCTGCCCATGACCAAATCTTCCGCTACAAAAAAAATCACAGACCTCTCAGGTCATGAATTTATAGAGATAATTGGTGCCCGCGAACACAATCTGAAAAACATCAGCATTTCGTTTCCACGCAATAAACTGGTAGTGCTAACCGGCATCAGCGGCAGCGGTAAATCTTCTTTGGCATTCGATACAATTTATGCCGAAGGTCAGCGCAGGTATATGGAAAGTTTCTCCGCCTATGCGCGGAGTTTTATTGGAAATCTGGAGCGACCCGATGTTGATAAAATCAACGGACTTAGCCCGGTTATTTCGATAGAGCAAAAAACAACTTCGCGTAACCCCCGGTCAACCGTTGGCACGGTTACTGAAATTTATGATTTCATGCGGTTGCTTTATGCCCGGGCCGGGGAGGCTTACTCATACCTTTCGGGCGATAAGATGGTGCGTCAATCCGAAGATCAGATTCTGGATGCCATCCTCCATACTTTCAGCGGGAAGAAACTGATTCTGCTAGCTCCGGTTGTCAAGGGTCGCAAAGGCCATTACCGCGAACTGTTTGTTCAAATTCGCAAGCAAGGTTTCTCTAAAGTGCGCGTGGATGGCGAGGTGGTGGACATTACCGCTAAAATGCAAGTCGACCGGTTTAAGATTCACGACATTGAAATTGTTATTGATCGCATTGTGCCTACTGAAAAAGATCGTCATCGGATCGGCCAGTCAATTGCCACAGCTATGAAGGAAGGCAAAGGTGTTTTGATGATCATGGAGGAGAGCCAGAAGATTCATCACTTTTCTAAATTTTTGATGGATCCGAAAACCGGATTATCGTACGATGAACCGGCTCCAAACAATTTCTCATTTAA
>JAEUUB010000648.1 GCA_016787745.1 Cyclobacteriaceae bacterium | reverse complement strand
CTCGTTTTTGGTTTAGCAAACCACGAAGTGGTCCACCCTACCGAGATTGTGCTGAAGTTGGCACCGATGCGAATAATCGCCCCTTTGCTATAGGCAATCTTCAACACATGGCGTTTGCCTACCGGCAATGCCAGCGTACCGCCTATTCTTGTATTTGATTGCCGATCATCTTTATACACTTTATTTACGGAAGATTGTCCACCGGTATAAAATGTTGCATTTAAAGCCACCCACATTCTGGGACGTATGTTATAGCTGAGATGATATTGAAAGGTAAGCATGGGATCTTGCCTGCGCGTGTATGTGCCGGGATAGAAGGAGTGATTGGTTGTAAACAGCCATACACCTGCGTAAGCATCAATCATCCAATTTTTTCCGATCGGTTGTGTAAGCGCCACCTCCGGTTTGAACGACCAGCGCCATGTGCCAAGGTTGATCAACTTGTCCGAAAAGTATTGCCCGGTAGGCGCAACCACAGTAAGGCTTGTACCGATTATGGTACTTTTTTTAATTTTTGGAAACTCTTCCAATGTGGTTGCTTTTCCGCCAAGCAGTAATACCGAGAAACGGAGCCGGGTGTCAGCTATCCCCGTACGACTGGCGCTTTGCGCTTGTCCGTTAACCAGAGCCGTTGCATCTAATGAGGCAAAAGGCAAAGCAACCAGGGTTTGAGCTGTACGACCAAAAAAACTGAAAGTCCGTACTCCGCCCAAAGTTATCGTTTGCACTTTTGCTTCCAGGTTTTCCAGTGGCAGCGTAGGATCGGTAAGTACATCGCCTTGCGAATACGCTAAATTGCCAAGCAGCAACGTACCTTTTATGGGCGCTTTTACATAGGCACGTGGATCAAGGTCTTGTGCCCGCAGTGTACAGGCACCACAAAGTAGGAGTACCGTGGTGACAAATTTTAACACATGATTTGCGACCGGCAAAAGGGTCATAGGTAAAAGTGAGATAAAAAGCGTAACGACTCTTTGGGTAAATAATATTTTAAAAGTTTACAGGTTTAAAGGGCTTGATGTCGATGCGGCCTTCCTGAATTGTTAAAGCAGAACCTTGCGGAACTTCCGTCCATACTTCTTTGAATTTTCCAATCGGCTCTGAAACCAAAATTCTATCGCCATCAGAAAAACGATTTTGCAATGCCGGATTGATCTGGACTAATTCTTTTTTATCGCGACTGTGGTACAAGGTGGGCGCCTGGCCATCGCTGGCATAGCGAAAACCCCAAAGCGTTTTTCCATCCGATAATCCGATGGTCATCCACATCGATTCCGGAACATTCTTCAACTTGCCTGTTTGCTCTACAAACCCCACCATTTTTGCCATGGCTTCTACCGGATTTTGTTCTAACCCGAATGTAAGCGCCAAATGAAACATTAATTCGGAATCGGTAGACCCAAGAATATTTTCAAAATATTTTGGATCAACAGCCAACAGAAGTTCTCTTCTGAATTTTTCCACCTCAAAGATTTCTCCGTTATGCACGAATAACCAGTTGTTGTACCGAAAAGGATGGCAATTGGTTTCCTGCACTGTGGCCAGGGAGGTAGCGCGCACGTGAGCCATAAAAATCTTTGACTCAATATTTAACGCCAGGTCGCGTAAGTTAAAATCATTCCAGGCCGGCCGGATACTTCGGAAGAGTCCGGGAAATTTCCAGTTTCCATACCAGCCAACTCCAAATCCATCGCCATTGGTAGGTGTTTCGGCCGA
>JAEUUB010000633.1 GCA_016787745.1 Cyclobacteriaceae bacterium | reverse complement strand
GTTCAACTGCTCCTGTTTGGCAGTATTAATTACTTCCACTTTGCCCCGGCCCCGCCATTTATTTTCTTCTTTAAAGTAGTAGGCGCTGTTGGCTTGCAGGGTTGAGGTTTTAGTGCCAAACTCATCAAAAAATTCCAGGTAAATGCCCTCCGGAAATTCGCGATCACCATTTTGAAATTCATAAATTTTTTTTGCCTTGAGCTTTACTTTCACCAGGTCTTTTTCGGAGTAATACATCTCCACGTCTTCGGCCTCACTCAAAGGACCTTCATACAAAATGGGCTTCGTAGCTTCCTGTGCGGTGCAAGCTGACAACGCCAGTGCCAAAGAAGCAAGGAGACTGCGGATTGCATTGATGGATTTTACTTGCCGACCAGTGACTTGCATATAAAGAAGAAGGCCGGCTTATGGTAAGCCAGCCTTCCAATTAATTTACTTTTTTTTACTCTTTACCACGGGTGCGCAACACTACGGTTTCGCCAACCCAACAAGAAATAGATTTGGTTTCTCCTTCCTTCCAGTTCAATTCAAACAATTCGGTAACGGAGGGGAACTGAGCCCGAGCCTGATTCATTTTTGCTTGATCTCCCGCCTTGGCATACATATCGTAAGCTGCCAGATAAACTAAGCGATCTTCCGCCAGACTTGATCCTTTGGCGCAGTCTTTAAAAGAACCCAGGTAAAGGTCACCGATTTTTTCGTAGCCTTCCTTGCTGGATGCATCTGCTGCAAGGGCTTTACGGTACGCTTCACGCGCGGCCGACTTACTGCCTTTCTGTGCTAACAAATCGCCTACAAATAAATTGGCGGTGGCCTTGTTGGCAGCTGTTGGCGCTAAGGTTGCAGCCTCATTCGCCAGCGCTTCAGCCTTATCTAGATTTCCGTTTTTCGCATAAATCTTTGCCATATTAATGGCTAATCCATAATCCGGGCTTTCTTTATGAATTGCTTCGGCAGTTTGCAACCAAAGAGGATCATCAATACAGCCCCCGGTAGTCATAAATTGGAAAATCCTCCTGGTTAAAGCCATGTCCGTAGGGTTCTTTTGGTACTTAGGCTCCAAATTCGTCTTTACGAATTCACAATCCACTTTAACAATCTTAATCAGGATATTATCAATATCACTCTTTGTTTTCTTAAGCCTATCCACATCGGCTTGTTTGTTTTCAGCTTGTGCTTTTTTGATTTTTGCGTCAATTACTTCAATAAGTTTATCGTAGCGTTGCAACACCTGGTCATCGGTAAGATTCTTTAACAACGCATCGTTTAATTGAATTACCTGCATGTAAGTCATCAGGTTGTTATCTAACACATTGTTGCCGCTGATTTCATATACCTTGTCGTACAGCGCCAATACCTCGGCTGTCTTGGCCTTGTTTTGAGCATTGTAGGTGGCGGCATAAATGGCCTTGCGGTTTAACACATTCACCTCATCCCCACAATTGGTTATACGCATGTCGTAAATCATCATGAGCGAGTCAATCAAAACTTGTTTTTTTACAGGATCCTTTTCGGCTGCTGCCAAATTGTTGTAGATATCAGTTCCATTGATATAAAGGGCCGTACCAAATTTAGGTGCATTAGTCAGCAACCATTGAAATCCTTTAACGGCACCCCGATAGTTCTTTTGTTTTAGAGCATCCGTATAAAGGGCATTTGATTCTTCCGCTTTGGCTCTGTCTTCAGGCCATACAACTTCCTTACATTGTGAAAAACTGGTTATAACCGTTAAGAGGATTAAAGTGATTCCTAACAGCGATGACTTCATTTTCTTTTTCATTTTTGTTTAGTTATTTAATCAAATCTTCTTCTAATAAACCATTGGTCGTTAAATGTCGCACCAAAATAAATCTTAAAATA
>JAEUUB010000617.1 GCA_016787745.1 Cyclobacteriaceae bacterium | reverse complement strand
GCTGGATGAACCCACCAACCATTTGGATCTTCCCTCCATTGAATGGGTGGAAAATTATTTGCGTAACTATGACGGTGCGGTTATCATCGTTTCGCACGATCGTACTTTTCTTAATAATGTAATTTCTAAAACCGTTGAAGTGACCAACGGACAACTGGTGACGTACGAAGGAAATTACTCCTTCTACCTTCAGGAAAAAGAATTGCGGGAAGACATTCAGCAAAACGCCTACGAAAATCAACAGGCAAAAATAAGGCAGGCCGAGCGTTTTATTGAACGCTTTAGAGCAAAAGCATCAAAATCCAAACTGGTGCAGTCGCGTGTAAAAGCATTGGAGCGTATGGACCTTGTGGATGAAGTGATTCAGGATAATGCCGCGGTTAATTTTCGCTTTACGTTTAAGCAGCCTTCGGGTCGTCATGTGGTTACCTTAAAGGATTTATCCAAGGCCTACGGAGATTTAACCATTCTTAAACATACCAATGCAGCCATCGAACGGGGGGACAAAATTGCGCTGATAGGCGCCAATGGAAAAGGGAAGTCGACCTTATTACGAATTTTAGCCAATACGGAACCCGTGGAAGGCGACCGGATTATTGGGTACAACGTGATTTATGGCTTTTATGCCCAGCACCAGTTAGAATCGTTGCATGTAGAAAGTGAAATCCTTGATGAACTCAAGCAAGCAGGAAGCGCTAAAACAGAACAAGAACTAAGAAATGTATTAGGATGCTTTTTGTTTTCGGATGAAGATGTCTTTAAAAAGATCAAAGTACTTTCAGGGGGCGAAAAATCACGCGTTGCACTCGCCAAAACGTTAATATCGGAAGCAAACTTTCTTCTCTTGGATGAACCCACTAACCATCTCGATTTCATTTCTGAGAACATTCTGATACAAGCGCTTGATCAGTATCAGGGCAGCTTTGTAGTGGTATCTCACAATCGTCATTTTGTAAGTCAGGTGGCTAATAAAATCTGGTATATAGAAGATCACCAGATTAAAGAGTATCCGGGTACGTATGATGAGTATGAATATTGGAAAAAGCAGAATGCATTGAACCCGGCTCCCCAGCCAGCACCCATAAAAAAAGAAACGAAACCACAACCAAAACCTGTCGATGCAAATATTCAAAATGAAAGAAAGATTAAATCGCTCACGCTGGAGTTAAAAAAACAAGAAGATCTTATTGAAAAACTAGAGCGTGAAAAAAAGGAAGCTGAATCAGAAATGGCAAAGCCCGATATCTATGGGGATTTCAATAAATTATCCGTGTGCCAGCAAAAGTTTGATACACTAACCAACTTGCTGCATGAAGCCAACATGAAATGGGAAAAGATAATGTTGGAAGTTGATGAACTGGAAGCAATCCGTTAAAGGTTTTTTCGCCTTTAGCCTGTTAAAAGTAGATTTGTCTTTTAACCAAAAGTATACTTAACAGCAGAAGCCCAACAACAAACAAAAGCGCATACAATCCAGGGATAACTCTGCGATGTAAAAATTCCTTTATTGTTTCCATAACTAAAGGGTTTAAGCATTAATTGTCCATTTGACGCATTTAGAAACGTCTGGTTTAAGAAAAGATTGCATATTTCTTTCATTCATAATTTGAGGTCATTGTAACCCAGATTCTCATGGTTAGGGTAGATTATCTCCATCCGATCGAAATTGATACCATTAGCCTGTTTAGTTCCCGCATCTCCATTAATACACCGGGCTCTTGAATGTATTGTTGATACGTGGGATTCCAGATGTAATTATCATATTCATAATAAGAAGTGATCGGTTGAAACTTATATCCAATCATTAAGGCAATACTGGCATCATAGTATCGAATTCGATAACCTATCATCGGGTTAATCATTCCCCCTGCACTTGTTTTTACATCTCCATATTCATCATAAAGCTTATGGTCCCAGACTTTTAAAGGGATACCATAATTAAACTGCAGGAATAGCGCGTTTTTCTTTGCGAAAACATCCCACGAAGCGCTTCCAAAAACGGGTACCGTACTGAAATCATAAAATGAATCGAACCCTACACCCAGCCCAAGTCTGGCTCTCTTGTAAAGCGTAACGCCCTGTACCATGGCACCACTAAAAGTAACTTCTTTGCTACGCTTACATTCGGTGCACCCAACCAGCATACCCGATTGAAGGTAGAAATAGTATGTTATTCTTTTTTCGATTTTAATAGAGTCCATTCTCTCCTGCGCGGACATTTTACTTCCCGCTAAAAGCAACAAGCAGCCTATTAAAAACGACCTCATTTGACAATAGGAAGTTTACTGAGCAGCTTAATGTCTTTTATGTTGGTGTAATCATATTGATACAAACCATCGGCACCAATCATCATTGCAACATTTTGGTAGGGAATAATATCCAGAGCCTGAACCGTAGAGTAATGCGCCAGTTGATTTTGCGAAATAGTCTTAACATTGGTCGCATCATAGGCTTTAAGTCCATCTGAACCATCGCAAATAAAAAGTGTACCCTTTTCAATACCTAAACCATGCGGGTTTGTCATTGGATAAGTGGCAACCAAGGAAGGCGCTTTCATATCTGTGATGTCTATAACTTCCAATTGATTGGTAAAGCCCTCACACGTTGAACCACTGCGCAGCGTTACAAACGCATGATCACCCTCCACCACCACCGGATCGCAACTGCGGATGTGATCGTATTTGCTAATCATAATGGGACTTTCGGGTTGTTGAAGATCGAGAATATACATGCCCGTGCGCGAGCCGACAAAGAGCTTATCTGAATATGGAAACAAGGTTTCTACGTCCCACGACAATTGAAATTCGCTTTTCGCCAATGGAGTAGTAGTATTGGTTACATCTACAATATCCAGTTTAGTTCCGTCCAGCGCGTATAGGTGATTTCCTACAAGCGTAAAGCGAGCCATTGAACCGCCTATACCTGCACCCGTAGAAGGGGTTGGTGCAAAAGCTGATTTATTGCTAAAGGAAGATGCCGCAGACGAGGTCAACGCAAATCCGGCATCATAATACATTCCTCCCCAAGGTTGATAGGTATTTCTACAATCCGATTCGTATACTTCTACATCATCTACGCGCTGCCAATCGGTAAGTATTCCATGGGTTGAACCAACCATATACCCCATCGCCATATAATTATTGAACAATCCCTCCAAACGATTGATCTCTTTGATGGCAGCCAGGTTAGCAATATCAAAAACTACAAGATCAATGTAGCTATCGGCATAAAGTGTGTTTCCCTGAATAGCTAAATCATAATTGCCGGGAATTTTTAAAAATGAAATCGGCTTAGGGTTGGCGGGCGTACGATTATCAATAATGTGAATCCCTTCGCCTGCCTCATTAATAAAAAGGTAGCCATCCTTAAAATAAATCCTGCCGGGTTGAATCATTTCTTTTGGCGCTTCCAATCTAACGGCCGCTTTAACTTCTGCAGACGTAGAGTAGACGGGCCGGAAATAAACTAGCTGACGGGTTGTTTCACATTTGTCGGTGCAGGAATTGAATGCTATTGCAACCAGCGCGACCGTAGCAGACAAGAGAGAAAGGTATCTGTTTTTCATCTGTTAATGATTATTTTGTTTAACGTAAGAGGGAGTTCGTATTTTGAGACTTGCCCCCGTATGCGGTGCAGGTATTGGAATCCAGTTGATAAAGTCTGATTTATGCTCATTTCATGTGTCTACAGATTTGTTCTTACTCTTTAGACACTAACAGATAGGAATGGGTTGGAATGATAGAACTATTTGGCGGCTTTATTTAAGAATGTACCGGAACCGAAATCCTACATCCCAAAATATTGAATTCCCGGATTCAGAAGCAGACTTCAATAATGGGCTTATAGAGTAATGAAACCCCGGCACCAACGACACGCGATAGTGACTTCCCACCTTATAACTAACTTCGGTGGCCATCAAGGCAGACCAGCTAAAACTGCTATAGGGTGAGTCATTTCCTGCACTTTCTGTATACTTCGTTAGCTGGCCGCTTTTATCTGTAAGGGTATTTTGCAAGAATATATTGGTTGCTACCCCGGAATTAATCTGAAGTCCCACTTTGCGATCAACAAGGAGAAATCCGGCCTGTATGGGAACAGATATAAATTGATTAACACTATTCAATTCGTAAGGCGATGTAAAAGCAATCGTTGAACTTGTTTCCGAAGATGCATAGTCATTCGTATAAGCCGATACTTTATTGCTTCGATCAACCGAGGCAAAGTTAGAGGTGTAATCAATCGCCTGATTCAAATAACTTACACCCCCCAATACAAGCCATCGTGGCGAAACCTTCTTTGCCAGATTTAAGCCAACCGAATACGAGGTGCCTTGGGAAGCTACATTACTGGCTGCGGTTGTATTCGATACCGCTGAAAACCCTGGCGCAGATTGCAATGCATCTGCCTGTGCAATAGTACCACTACCCACCTGGGGTTGATAGTTACCCGCTGCTGCACCTACGGAAGCCCAAAAATTTTCTGTAGTTCTTTTATCCCTACGGGAAGTTGCCATCATAGAAGCCGGCATGGCGGGTAAAATTCTAACAATAGCCACATCTTTTACTGTACCTGAAACTTTTGGCTCCACGGAAAGTATATCTTTAATCGTGAGTGTTGCACTTGTTCGATTTCGATATTTAACAGAAGTGGCATCTACTCCATTGGATTCAAAAACTGTTGGATTTTGAGTTTCATTATTTACTGATGCAAGTCGTTGATTTACCCCCTCTGCCGCTTGAGTGGGTCGAGTTATTTTGTTTTTCCTTTTTGCTTCTACCCCCGTGTTGGATTCTCCTTTTCCATTGTCAATCCTGATGGATAGAGATTTTTCATTCTCAATATGATCATTTACCTCCGTAGAACCCTGATCTTGATTCCCCACTTTCTCCGGAAAATCAGCCTTCTGTCCGGTTAATCGTGTTCTTTCATTCGCCTCCTTTGTATTGAAATAGTATGAGGTCAGCGATCCGATTGCAACTGCAAATAAAGCACAGGCTGCCGCCAGGCGCTGATAAAATATCACTCTGCGTTTCATTGCCACTCCTTCCATGGCCGCAAGCTTGCTTTCAAGGGAAGCCCAAACGTTTACGGAGGGTGACTGCTCACCGCCTTCAAAGGCTTCCCGCCAGGCATCATCAAACTTTTGCTGCCTCATATTTTTCATATGCACTTTTGTGTGAATTCAATTTTACTTTCAATAGACTTTTTGCACGACTGTACTGCGACTTACTCGTGCCTTCACTTATCCCAAGCATCTCTCCGATTTCTTTATGGTTATACCCTTCCACTGCAAATAGGTTAAACACTACTCTACACCCGTCTGGCAAGGATTGGATGATGGCTATCAATTCGGAAAGGTTAAAAGTCGCCAGGCTGATATCGGTATTTTCATGCAATTCAACTTCGCTAACATCCACCATCGGCAACATGTACAATTTCTGTCTCTGACTGTTAAGCGCTGTGTTGATCATGATACGGGTTATCCAGGTTTCC
>JAEUUB010000612.1 GCA_016787745.1 Cyclobacteriaceae bacterium | reverse complement strand
CAACAATGCTTTCCGTTGGCAAAACCTCATTGTCGTCATCATTGCAACTGACGAACACAAATGAGAAGGCTAGTACAAAGGCTACCACTTTCGTGTGAAAGCCGGATAATAATTGATTTTTTCGTTTTGTTATCATGTTGAGTTTGTTTAATGATTTAAACTTAAAACTCAACAAAATGGCTTTTGATTTTGCGCTTATCTATCAAGCGTCATATTTGGCTACTGATCAGCAATAATTAGGGAGTGACCGGAGACCTTGAATTCTAAAACTTTGGTGTTGCTTCCGGTTCAGTAAAATCTCCTCGCAGCATGCGGTAGCGCTTCCGGGCTTCCGCGGCATATACACTGCCTGGGTATTTGTTTAAAAACTCGCGATAAATCTCCATCGCTTTGTCTTTATTGTTCAGGTGTTGTTCAAAGATCTCACCTTCCAAAAAGTAGGCATCATCCGAAAGAATATCATCTCCATATTCGGTTACAATTTTTTCGAGCAAGGCAACGGATTGATCAAACTCGCCTCGTTTCATGCGGAGATTAGCTTCGAGCCAGTAAATGTCATCCTGAATTGAAGTAAGGTTAATGTCTGTCTTTTGATCAACCCAAACAGAATCACCAACTATTTCACTTGGAGTTAATTGGGCCATAATAGCATCTGCCTTACTCATCTTCACTCGTTTGGTCACCTGAAAATGATCGAGCCGTTGAAGAGCCTGATCGATTTTGTTTTGAGCCAGTAACAATTCTATGGCGGCATATTCTTTCAAAGCCGCCCCAGTACTATCAAAAGCCGTATTTTCCTTTATGCGCATACTTAATTCCATGGCGTCATTGGCTATTTCGCGCGAGGTTGCCTGCTTTAAAATATCCAGATGCTCCTGGGCCAATAAAAAGTCTCCTTTAAAATAAGAGAGTTTTGCATTTTTTAGTTTTGCCTCATACCCCAAAGGCGTCTCGCGTTGTGTTTTTTCTACTTGTGAATACAGCAGCGTTGCTTCCCAGGGCTCCTCTTTCAACAAATAAATATCCCCTAGCTCTATCTTGGCTTTTGCTTTTATTGTTGGGGCGATTTTGTTGTTGGCTATTAGTCGATTTAAGACATTAACTGCCGAGTCCTTTCTATCGAGATAATAAGCATAAAGAAGTGATTGGCTGAGAACAGCTTCAAAGGCATTCGGGTGATCCGGATAGGTTTTCTTAAAGTTTTCGTATTCGGCTATCAGGTATTTCACCGAATCCTGATTAACCGGGTAAGAGCGTTTCACTTTTGCTTCGCGCGATTGGATTAAACCCAGCCGGGCAGGAAGTTCATTTATTGTATTTGGATATTCCTTAATTACGAATGAATAACACCGATCGGCATTGTCAAAATCTTTATTATTTAGGGCTATCTGGGCTATCTCCAGTGTTTTGGATTGTTCTTTTTTAAAACGCTTATCATATGCTCGCGATTGAATAAAAGCTCCATAAAAATTCTTTTGTTGAAGATTCACCCAGATCAAAAGATCAAGATATACCTCACTGTTTTGATTTCTTTGAACGCGATCATACAGTAGTCTTTCCAGGCTTTCCAACTCTTCGGGTTTCGTAAGCAAAATCTGCATCAGATTTTTTATATACGAAATATTAGAAGGTGTAAGGGTAACGTAGTTCAAATACTCTTCCACCATTTGGTCGCGCTTGCCTGAAATCCGGTACAAGTTTGCCAACTCCAGCGTGTACATAGTTGAGCTACCGCTGGCATTACGGGCCTGTTGCAAAGCTAAGATGGAATATTCAACCAGGTTGCGCGCGGCCAGATAATCTGACATGGTTTTGAGTTTGTAAGAATCATCACCCAAGGATTTCATCAATGTTTTAAAGTATTTATCCGCCTTCGTAACATCTCCTGAACGAACATAGATAACACCCAGGTCTAATCGGTAAGAAAGTTTTTCATCACGCTTAATTAAGCGTTCAATGTACGATTCCGCCTGACTAAAATTTCCAACATCTATTAACAAATTAAAGTAGTTGGCGTGTATAAGCTGAATGTTTTCATTCTTCTTTGCGAGCTGCTCATACAGAGAAAGGGCCTTTTCTTTCTGGCCCTTTAAAACGTATTCATTTGCAATCTGTATCTCTTGTATATCCTGAGCAAACGAGGTATTTATAAGTAATCCACAAATAAAGATTATCTGTATTATTTTAATAAAGATTTTAAATTTAATGTAGTAGTTATTGTTCCTGTGCATTTGTTGATAACTCTTAAGAGTATATACGTATGTTGGGTAATTGTGGGTATCTGAGTATAAATTTTAATCAAAGAACTAAGATACGGGTTATTTATGCACAAAAGTTTGATCTTGTGGATTGAGTTTTATGGAATTTAACATCCTGTTGAATTCTTCTTTTAAGAGATTAGCTGTCAACAACATTATGACAAATTTTAATGAATAATCGTGATAGTCAGATTAGCTTATGGTTATCAACATGTATCAACAACTTATTCAGAATTTTATCACCAGCGGGCCATATTCCCAGTTTGCCCTTATAGGGAATGAATATTTGCCCTCTTCCGATTTATAAAGTATTACTTTTTCTGGTTCAATCCCTTCGTAGAAGTTGCCTGGGTCCCATTTTCCATTTGCGTTTGTGTCGATAATAATTCGAACCCGATATTCCTGGGGAACTAAATATTGAAATTTTATTTCTTTTGGATTAGTTAAACGTGCAACTGTTTTGTTATCGGTGCCGGTAAGCTGAATCTCATAATTTTTTTCCTGCGTTGTTATTTTTCCGGTAACCAAACCGGTGTCTTCCTCTTTGAGAAAGATAATGTCTTTGGAAATTCT
>JAEUUB010000549.1 GCA_016787745.1 Cyclobacteriaceae bacterium | reverse complement strand
ATTTCAACCCTACCCTGCCCGATCTTAGTGAACTTCCCTGTTATGAAAAAACAGATTCCCTGAAAGTTAAGGCTGGTTGCCTTGAATGGCCTAAAGCGAAGCGAATAACAAAAGGAGATTTTACGGTCACTTCCTTCCGGGTATCCCCCGATGGAAAATACGTTGCCTTTGGGCATCAACCCGATCCATTGATTAACTCCTTCCTCAAATCGGATATTTCTAAGGTAAGTTTATCAGACAATGAAATCACTTCCGTAGTGAAGAATCCCAGCTCAGATGGTTTGGAAGATTGGTCGCCCGATTCGAAGGAGATTTTATTCACTTCCAACCTTTCTGATTCCACTTCCAACTTTTATACAAATTCCAAATTGTTCGCCATACAAATTGAAACGAAAGCAACCCGCCAATTAGCGAAAACTCTGGATGAAGATTTGGGTGGTTTTACCTGGACGCCAACTGGCATTTATTCCTCTATCTGGAATAAAACAAAACGACATTTATACCGGGTTGATCCCACTACAGGCGCCCATTCTATTTTTAGAAATTCGCCCAATCAAATCTTTAATTTTTCATTTTCGAA
This sequence comes from Cyclobacteriaceae bacterium, assembly GCA_016787745.1. Lineage (GTDB taxonomy): Bacteria > Bacteroidota > Bacteroidia > Cytophagales > Cyclobacteriaceae > ELB16-189. The sequence continues at coordinate 7,003 of JAEUUB010000549.1, read as the reverse complement.
AGACGGTCAAACCCTTGCCTATACAGCCCGGGCCGATGATCAGCTAAACGAGGTGTTTGTTTCTGACCTGAAAGAAGCGGGGGTGCAGGTAACAGACATGACCAGCCAGATTAAAAACTGGAAATTCGCGCAGAGCGAAGTTATCAGTTGGAAGAGCAAAGATGGCGCAACCATCGAAGGGGTACTTCATAAGCCCAAAGATTATGACCCTTCAAAAAAATATCCACTGCTTGTTGTGATTCATGGCGGACCAACCGGCATTGACACACCAACACCGGTGCCGGGTTATGTTTATCCAGTATTGCAATGGCTTGATAAGGGGTGTTTGGTATTGCGCCCAAACTACCGGGGTTCGGCAGGGTATGGCGAGGCTTTTCGTTCATTGAATGTTAAGAATCTTGGGGTTGGAGATATGTGGGATGTAATGAGCGGAATTGATTATCTGGATAAGAAAGGAATGATTGACAAATCAAAGATGGGCAGCATGGGCTGGAGCCAGGGCGGGTATATATCGGCATTTCTGACAACAAATACCGATGTGTTTAAAGCGATTTCCGTAGGGGCGGGTATCAGCAACTGGATGACGTACTACGTGAACACAGACATCCACCCTTTTACAAGGCAATACTTAAAGGCAACCCCCTGGAGTGATGAGATGATTTACAAGAAGACATCGCCAATAACAAACATTAATAAAGCAAAAACACCCACGCTGATTCAGCATGGTGAATTTGACAGGCGCGTGCCCATCGCTAATGCGTATGAATTATTACAAGGATTGCGCGACAAGAATGTTCGGGCCGAGTTAATTGTATATAAAGGATTTGGTCATGGAATCACCAAACCGAAGGAAAAGCTAGCCGCTACCTGGCATAACTGGCAATGGTTTAACCAGTATATCTGGGGGGAGCAGGTTGAATTGCCTTTAGGAGATAAGAAATAGAACCGCTATTGATTAATTGTTTAATCCGGGGCAACCTTTACTTCTTATTTCCATTTGATTCCACAACCAATGGCCTTCGTTTTTTTTACGGGTACAGGTTTGTTGGCAAGTAAGGCCTCAACCGCATCTTCTACATAACGCTTTGTAATACCTGCCTCCTTGCGCGGACTATCATCAATGGCTCCGATATAGTTGACTTTTAAATCCTTGCTTAGAACAAACACGTGCGGTGTGTTTGTCGCCCCGTAGGCCTTAGCTACTTCCTGTGTTTCGTCTACCAGGTAAGGGAACTTATAGTTTTTCTTTTTCGAAACTTTAACCATGTCTTCATACGAATCTCCAGCCCCATCATTTGCATTAATCGTTATTACCGGGAAACCTCTCTCAGCATATTTCTTATCCAGAGCAATGATGCGTTCGTTGTACGCTTTTGAATAAGGACACGTATTGCAATCAAAAATTACTATGAATCCTTTCGCTTCTTTGTAGTCAGATAAGGAAATCATTTTTCCGTCTACATTTTTTAATTTGAAATCGGTGGCGGTATCGCCAACCTCATACCCATTTACCGGGGCAGCGGCCATTACCATTAGGGTGCATGCAAATACTAACAACACTTTTTTCATAACCTTAATTTTTAACTTCTTCAATCAATTTTTCTAATTCACCTTCATGCAATTCTCTTTGAACCAGTTTTCGTTTGGCCGTTTTAGTGTTTATTATCAGGGTTGCCGGTAAGGCACCTCCCCAGTTTTTATCAATTTTATCAATCCACGAATTCGGATCTGTTTCTGCCAGGATCACCACATCGGATTGCAATTTCTTTCGGGCAATAAAGCGATTTACCTTGTCGGGATTTGGGTCCAGGTCATAATCCATACTTACCAGCGTAACATGCACCAATTTGTTTTCTTTATTAAGAGACTCAAACAGGGGTATCTCCTTTACACATGGGGCACACCAGGTGGCCCAAAAATTAATAACCTGAATTTGTTCGCTTGAAGTGGTAATCAACTGCTGCAAATCATTTAGGGTAATCTCTTTCGCTTGCTGAGCGGTAGCCGCCAGGCTTAGAGACCAAAACAAAAGCAGGAATCGAAACGTCATAGAGCCAAATTTAAAAAGCATTGTTGTAACCGGTACCAAAATTTAATTGTAAAAATAGCCATGTAAGTTGCGTGAAAGAAACCCACTAAATGGGTATAATTCAGACACTTAGAATTAACCAAAATTCGGCCAAAATAGTATTCCACAAAAAACCAGAGTTGTCAACATTGCCGTATTGTTAGCAGTTAATGCATTGATAATCATTGATTTATGTCCACTATCGTTAATCAGTTCTTTGTGGACAACTATTAGAGGGCAAAAAATGAACCTTTTTTTACCGATTATTCTAATGGTCAGATTTTCAATGAAATAGCTAGGAAATATTTGCCTTTTTTGAACTAAAACTGCGAACATCTCAGGCTAAAAATGAATGCGCGTAAAAGAGCTACTTGATCGAAAGTTTGAATTCAGAAGTAGCCTGAGGCACGTGCGATGGGCGTATAGTAATTGCCTGAAAATGTTCTTCAAACCAGGCCAGGTAATCTGCATATTGAATGCAACCAGACAGAAGCACCCCGTCTTTTAAGATTTTTATTATTTTATCGCGATCGAAGGTCGTTGCTATTTTTTCTTTTTGATCGATAGGTAAGTTCGACAAACTTACATACTCAATGCCTTTGTATATCTCTCGCTTAACCCGCATAATCTCTCGGACGCATTATAAATGAATGGTCGTTAGACAAATATGGTAACCTTAAGTTTAATATCGATTAAAATTAGATTAAGTTTAAAAACATCTTGTCATTTATGCTTTCGAACCAGCGATCAAAATTCACATTACCTGCAGGAAGTGTCTATCTGAATTGTGCTTACATGTCGCCCCTGCTTAAAGCCGTTGAAAAGAAGGGTGTTGAAGGGATTTTTCAAAAGCGAAACCCGGCTAAAGTATCCTCCAGCGATTTTTTTGAAACAACTGAAAAAGTTCGGAAGGAGTATGCAAAACTTATTCGGGCCGAAGCAAATCGAATTGTGCTAATACCCTCCGTGTCGTATGGCATGGCGAACGTTGTTCGCAATGTTAACTTTTTGCCAACCGATAATCTGATTGTAACGGCAGAACAATTTCCAAGCAATTACTACCCGTGGCATCGGGTAAAGGAAACTTCGGGAGCCGCCCTAAAAGTGGTGGCAGCGCCTGATACAAGAACAAACCGGGGAGCACAATGGAATGAACGGATTCTGGATGCGATTGATGCGAACACCAGACTGGTCGCGTTGGGGCATGTGCATTGGGCCGATGGAACGCGTTTTAATCTTCAGGAAATCAGAAAACGAACCCGCGAAGTGGGCGCGCTTCTGGTAATTGATGGAACCCAATCCGTTGGCGCGTTGCCGTTCAGCATAAAAGAAATTCAACCCGATGCCTTGATCTGCGGTGGATATAAATGGTTGATGGGGCCGTATTCGTTAGGGCTTGCTTATTACGGAGAACATTTTGATCAAGGCACACCCATTGAGGAAAATTGGATCAACCGGTTACACAGCGAGAACTTTGCGGGTCTGGTAAATTACGAATCGGCTTATCAACCCGGTGCGTTACGCTACGAAGTAGGTGAGCACAGTAATTTTATTTTGGTGCCTATGCTGCTGGAGGCCCTCAGGCAGATTAATCAATGGAAACCCAAGGCCATCCAGCAATACTGTGGAGCCATTTCAAAGAAGCCAATAAAACTATTGCGCGAAGCAGGTTACTGGATTGAAGAAGAATCGTTTCGGGGAAACCATTTGTTTGGCATTCGAATTCCTGAAGGAGCGCGCATAGATCCCATACGAAACGCATTAAAGAAAAATAAAATTTCTGTTTCGTTTCGCGGTAACGCAATTCGGGTGGCTCCACACCTTTACAATACCGAAAGGGATTTAATGAAATTTGTGAAGGTATTGTTGGCGCAAACGGAATGACCCAACACAAAACCGATGATTATTTTCTTGGTGGGATATTAATTGCTCTGCTTGGAGCCGTATGTTTTTCCACCAAAGCCATTTTTGTAAAACTTGCTTATCGCGATACCGATGTTGACGCGGTTACGCTTCTCGCCCTTCGGATGATTTTTGCGCTTCCCTTCTTTCTGGTTTCTGCGGTTGCCAGTTCCAAGAAACAATCCAATGTGCGCTTTACAGGTCGGCAATGGCTATACATTGCGGTTATCGGATGTTTAGGATACTACATCAGCAGCTTGCTGGACTTTCTGGGCCTGCAATACGTTACTGCAGGTATCGAACGACTCATCTTGTTTATATATCCTACCCTGGTTGTTTTAATGTCTTCTGTTTTTTTCCGAGAGAAAATCAAGCCTATACAATGGATTGCGTTAGCGGTAACGTATGTCGGATTACTTATCGCCTTTTTTGGTGAAGCAAGACTGCAAACAGGAGATAGTGCCAATTTTCTCTTAGGATCAGTTTTAATTCTTGCCTGCGCTTTTACCTATGCGAGTTACATTGTGGGTAGTGGAAGGCTGATACCCAGCGTGGGAGCATCAAAATTTAATAGTTATGCCATGAGCTTTGCTTCTATCGGTGTGTTGTTGCATTTTTTTATAACCTCTGATGTTGCGCTTTGGCACTTTCCGGCAACGGTTTATTACTACAGTTTCTCAATGGCCATCTTATCTACGGTAATCCCCTCCTACCTGATAACGGAAGGGATAAAGCGAGTTGGCTCCGACAATGTAGCCATCGTGGCCAGTATTGGCCCCGTATCAACCATTGCTATGGCTTACTTCTTTTTAGATGAACCTGTTTTCCTTGCACAAATTACCGGCACCATTCTTATTCTGGTTGGCGTGTTGCTAGTGAGCAGACAAAAAAGGAGTGTTTCGTGAATGGGGTTATTTACTTCCCTGATTGTAAAACGTTTTTGTAATTAGTAAGTTGAAGTATGAAACGAATTTTAGCCGTGCTGTTTTTTCTTGTTGCGCAAAACACATTTGCGCAAACCTCCGAATTGATTTTTGTTTTTCTGAACAAGCAAACCGACAAGGCCGAATTACCCGAAGCGGAAGTAAAGAAGATCATGGAGGGTCATCTCGCCAACATTGAACGGTTGGCTAAAGAAGGGAAGTTGATTTCTGCCGGGCCCTTCGATGCGGGTGGGGGCATTTTTATTTTTAAATCCAGATCAATAGCCGAGGTGAATGAATGGTTAAGTACCGATCCGGGAGTTAAAGCAAATCGTTGGCGGGTGGAGGTGCTGCCGTACTTTCCAAGAACGGGTTCAGCCTGCGCGGTAGGTGAGACTTATGAAATGGTTACCTATCAGTTTATCCGGTACATTCCCAACATTGCTAAATTCAATATTCAGCATGCACCAGAAACTTTTAAAAAGCATGATGATTATTTAAAGACGATTATCAAAACCGGAAATGCTGTAGCAGAAGGAACCTTTGGCGATTCAGAAGGCGGCATCCTGGTTATGAAAGGCGATCTGCAAAGAGAAGTAATTGAAACAGACCCGGCTGTGCGTGAAGGGTTACTGGAAATTGAAATTCAAAAACTTTGGATTGCCAAAGGTGGCTTTTGCGAAAAGTAAACGAGGATCTTTGACTACTCGGCAACTACAACTGCCAACTTATTGCCTTTCAGATTAACTGCCAGTCGGGTTACACCCTTTAACAATTCGCTGCCTGCGGCAAGTTTAAGTTCTACCCACGCATTTCCCTTTTTAGGATCAAGGATAAAAAGCTTAGACCCGTCACTCGAAAGAATTTTTCCTTCGGGAGTCCAGCAAATGTCTTCACGACCCGGTAAGGTGGAGGCCAGGGTAGTAACAACCATCGTTTCTGTGTCCACCTTTTTTATTTGCCAGTCGGAGGTTGAACTTTTTTGAATAAAACTTATCGCTCGCTCGTTGGGTACCTGATGCAATGATCGCCCGATGTTTTGTGCAAGAACAGTGTCTTCCTTGGTAGGCAGCCGCATATAATGCAACGTGTTGGGTTCGCCCAAAATAAATAGGGCAAGATGACTATTATCGGCCCACACATGATAGCCCACCGTCATGTTATCGATAATAACGTATGGATCGCCTCCGCCCAGCGGATATTTTCCCAAATCTTGCGCACCGTTGTCGCGCTGAATGATGCATGAAAGATAAACATCATCGGGGGTGTGAGTGGGTGAATACTCTCTTTCTGGGGTTTTGGTAATAGAAACTGTCTTAAAGGTTTCGTAGTTATAGGATTTGATATCGGCCCGGCCATCCTCATTGAAGGAAGAATAATACAAGACAGGATATGTATGGTTAAATCCTGGTTGATTATCATACCCCGGATGATTGGTAATATTAACCGGGTTGGAGATTGTGATTTTATTTTTTTTGATCTTGAGGTCAAATAATAGAATCTCTGAACCCGTCTGACTCATTCCTTCAAAGGAAGTCAGAACAGCTAAAAAGACAAACCCTGATTTCAGGAAATTTTTCATGTGTTAATGTTTTTTTGTAAGGTCACATGGAATTCGCATTTTGACACTTGCCCCTATATCAAATGCAGGTATTAATCCCGCTGGGTCTAGTCCAGTTTATGCTCATTTCATGCGCACATTTTTTACTAAAGTCGTGAAGAAACCCATGAATTAAAAATCAAAGTTTGCGTATGGAACCCACACGGTGCCTGTATGTTTTAAAAGGATAATTTCACTTACTTTAAAATTCGCCTCATATTTCCTTTCGTTAAATTCCTTCCACGCTACTTCAAACTGATTTTTCTTTAAATCCCGAAAGGCAAGGGTAATGTGCGGATGAAAAGGGAGATCACGGTAGTGGGCATTAAAAAGATTGAGCTCAACTTTAACAAACCGATGCAATTGTAGTTGAAATATTCTTAGAGGTTCTGACTCAACCACTTTAGTAAAAATTACCCGTGGAGCAAAGCAGTCAAAATCCTTTAGGTGAACTTCAAAAGGCGTATTTCCTTTGGCGAATCTTTTTAATGAATCAATCAACCGGACTTC
>JAEUUB010000540.1 GCA_016787745.1 Cyclobacteriaceae bacterium | reverse complement strand
CATTTTTATTCTCATTGGGTTGCAACTCCCCATAATTCTTGGCCATATTACAAGTAACTCAATAGGCACCCTGTTTGGATATGGCGCAATAGTGAGCTTTGCCACCGTATTAGCTCGTATTTTATGGGTATATCCGGCTGTATACTTGCCCAGATGGTTTAGTAAAAGTCTTCGCGCTCAGGAAGCAGATACTAGTCTGGGGGGTGTAACCATTATAGCCTGGTCGGGGATGCGGGGCATTGTTTCTCTCGCGGCCGCGCTGGGGTTACCCTTAATGATTTCAGAAACCAAGGAGTTTCCCCATCGCGACTTTATTATTTTCCTAACCTTTTGTGTGATTTTTGTGACCCTTGTTTTACAGGGCATGACCTTGCGCAAATTAATTCAATGGTTGGGTATTAAATTGGATAACCGTTATATCCTTGAAGAGGAAAACATTCGGCTGAAATTGGCTTCTCATGTAATTGAACACATTGAGGAAAATTATTCCCTTGGTTTGAGCGACAATGTCCTCAATCAAATTAAAACCAAATACGAAATCCGGATTCAACGTATTCGTAAAGATAAATCGGAACAGAGTATGACTCCGGAGCAGATCAACGAACTGCAGCGAATCCAGCATCTGTTAATTGTGAAAGAGAGAGCCCTAATTTTACAGATGCGCAAGCGAGAGGAAGTTAGCGATGAAGTAGTGCGTAAAATTGAATATGAATTGGATTTAGAGGAGGCAAGACTGGAACTTGAAAAAAATTCTTGAATGAAGTGTTCAACAGTATTTATTAAATACGCAATAAAATTCTCTCCACTGCTTGCGGTCAGGACTTATTAATAATTAATAAATATCGTATTGCTACAGTTTTCTCAACCAGATATTTCTGAACTGAGTTTTGTTGCCATGATCCTGTAAAGAGATTACGTCATCGCCATGGGATGAGGGGTAATTATGCAGGCCAATGTAAAGTGTAAGGCCGTTTATTGTAGTATTGTTTTGCACCACTACTCCATTATGCAGTACCGTTATCCGGGCGGGAGCGTCCAGAGAACCATCTTCTTTAAATCGGGGAGCGGTGTAGATCACATCGTAAGTGTTCCACTCCAACGGTCCGCGCATCGCATTTACCAAGGGTGCATGATCTTTATAAATACTAGCGGCCTGGCCATTCCTGTAAGTACGGTTGTTATAGGAATCAAGGATTTGCAATTCATACCGGTTCTGAAAAAAAACGCCACTGTTGCCTCGTCCCTGGCCCGCACTTTCAACGACATCCGGAGCGCTAAACTCTAGGTGTAACTGACAATCCCCAAATTTCATTTTCGTTTGAATGCCACCCGAACCCGGCACAACTTCCATATGATCATTATTTACAATTTTCCAGGGCGCTGGTTTTGTAACATCTTTCTGACTCACCCATTGGTCAAGATTTTTTCCATCAAATAAAATAATCGCATCGGAAGGAGCATTCCCTAAAACCTTTGCGGGTGTAATCACCTTAACTTCGGGCTCCCAGATTTCGGTCATTTCGGGCTTCATCGGCATAGG
>JAEUUB010000500.1 GCA_016787745.1 Cyclobacteriaceae bacterium | reverse complement strand
TGGCCCATTCGCTACAACGATCTCGCTCCCTGGTATTCTTACGTTGAAAAATTTGCAGGCATTAGCGGCAATCGCGATGGATTGGAAACTTTGCCGGATAGCGAAGTGATGAAAGCCTGGGAAATGAATTGTGTAGAGAAGCATGTTCAGGAGAAAATTAAAGCAGCCTACAAGGACCGCGATGTAGTAATTGGCCGATGTGCTCACCTAACCGAGCCTCAGGAAATACACAAGCAGCAAGGCCGCGGTCAATGTCAGGCTCGTACCTTATGCGAACGAGGTTGCCCGTTTGGAGGTTACTTCAGTTCCAACTCCTCTACGCTACCCTGGGCCATGAAGACGGGCAACATGACTTTGAGACCTTTTTCGGTTGTTCATTCTATTATTTACGATGATAAAAAAGGGAAAGCGAGTGGCGTGCGCGTAATCGACACAAACACGAAAGAAGTATTTGATTACTACGCACGAATTATTTTTGTGAACGCGGCTTGTCTTAACAGCAACCTGGTGTTGCTTAATTCCACCTCCAGTCGCTTCCCCATTGGTTTGGGTAATGATAATGGGTTACTTGGAAAATTTGTAGCCTTCCATAATTACAGAGGAACAGTAACCAGTACGTTTGAAGGATATGAAGATTCGTACTATTATGGTCGCAGGCCAACGGCTATTATGATGCCTTCGTTTCGAAATGTACGTAAACAGGAGGAGGATTTTATGCGTGGATATATGTCGTTCTATACAGCAAGCCGTGCGAATGGTATGAGTGAGGGTATCGGGGCGGGGCTGAAAGAGTCTGTTGCTAAACCGGGCATCTGGCATGTGGATATGATGATGCAGGGTGAAACCATTCCTATTGAGAGCAATCATGTTCGCCTGAGCCCCGATCAGCAGGATGCGTGGGGAATTCCACAACTAATTACATCTATCGAACATACCGAGAATGATGAAAAAGTGAAAAATGATTTTCTGGAACAAGCGCAGGAGATGCTGGACAAAGCAGGGTGCAAGAACATTGTTCCGCATGATAGTAAGCAAGCCCCTGGCCTTGACATCCACGAGATGGGAGGGGTGCGCATGGGACGCGATCCTAAAACATCCTTACTAAACAAGTGGAATCAGTTTCATACCTGTAAAAATGTGTTTGTTACTGATGGTGCCTGCATGACAAGTACCGGAAATCAAAATCCCTCACTAACTTTTATGGCCTTAACCGCACGGGCTGCAAACTACGCGGTTGAGGAAGCGAAGCGGGGGAACCTTTAATTCGTGTGATCTACCTTTAGTCTGCTAAAAATATGTTTTACGGCTGATTGAATATCAGCTTCCACATCGCTTTTTGGAGTGAGCTTCTTTTTAGCCCAACCGCCCCAAAGCGGTTCTCTGGTTTTCGTGTCCATCATACTTACATACAACATTCCTTCTTCGTAGATTTTCTGGTTTACCCCTGCAACCCGGGCGGGTGAGTAATAACCACTGCTATAGTAACCGAATCCACCACTATAATAGCCCGCCTCGGTCATATTGCTGTGGCTAACGGAAAGATTTTCTTCTACGCGTGAATTGAACACAAAAATGGCATCGGGTCGCAACGTATCCAGTACAAATCCCTTTTTCAGGAGCTCTTCATCTATTAGTCTTTTGATCAATCCCCCATACATTTTTTTTGATTCCTGGCCAGGTTTGTAGTTTGGATCTCGGTCTGGATCACCGGGCTTGCCCCAGGCATAGGTTTTATATTTCTCCAGACTAACTCCTTTGGTTTGTGAAGAGTCAACTTGCAGCCCTGCGCAGGCACTCACCAAAAAAAGTACCAGGAATGAGAAACTTTTCAATTTTGACTTGTAATGGATAAGGGTGATCATTTAGTTTTGATTTAAAA
>JAEUUB010000472.1 GCA_016787745.1 Cyclobacteriaceae bacterium | reverse complement strand
CAACCAGGCAAACACCTACCGCCCCATAGGCGATGATATGTATGGGAGTTACTATTCGCGATACGGCCCGGGGGATGGCGGGGCGTTGAATGATTTTGCAGCACCGATAGTTGAAAGACTTAAATGGATCCAGGCTCAGGTAGCTCAAGGTGCAAGTTTTGTAGGAGGAAGGGTTTTTTATTCAGAATGGGTACCAGATGGTACATTTGGCGGTTCATACTCAGAAGATAATGGTAAATTAGTTAAACTGCTTCCTGTCTACGTTGAGCAAAGGCAGTATCTGAATTTTGATAGGCAACAACAAACGCAGGGAAGCGGGCCTGGTGATCCTACAAATCCTAATAATGGCTTGAATTGGACTGATGCGGCTGGTGGTGTTATCAATAGTTTTGGATTGGGTACGGATATTACGTTATATCAAATATCCAAAGGACTTACTAAAGCTTCAGATGTTGCTAAGGCTGGTGCCAAATCTTTTAGTACAAAACTTGGAGTTGTTGGATTAGCTGTTTCTGGTTACGACATATATGACCAGGGTCTTAATACAAGCAGAACTTTGGATGTGGTAATGGGAGGGGTTGCCTTTATACCTGTTGTTGGTTGGGGTATATCCGGTACTTACTTTATTGGGAACTTGATAACTATCGGTATTACGGGACAATCCATTGGAGATCGTATTCAAGGAGGCATTACTGGACAGGACGGTACTAAGTCTTGGAAACCTTGGGGTAATTAAAAAAGCATATGATTAACCTATTCGATTATATTTTTTACAGAGTGTACAAAGCTTATAAGAAACGGGATGACACTCCTGCAATTTATGCTTCAGCGGTTTTGTCAGTAATGCAATTTTTTTCATTACTAAGCATACTTGCGATAATCAGGCTACTCATTGATTTTCCTATTCCGCAGAAATATTTCATTCTTCCTATCATTCTCATACTGATTGGAATCAACTGGTTTAGGTACGAACGGGGTTTTGATGTTAAGAAACTTGAAGAGAAGTGGTGCGAAGAAGACAGTAGTCAACGAAAACTAAGAGGTTGGTTACTGGTGGTGAGCCTTATTTTCCTTATTCTTTTTCCAATTTTGATTGGAGTATTAAAGCACAACTTGGGAGTAATTTAATTATTGCTTCCCCGCAGAGTTACTCGTTTCGAGAACTCTGCGCGAATGATTGAAGCCGGTATTCCTATTTGAGATAGAAATGGTAAATTCAGGCCATGAGTGTTCTTTATTCCGTAACTACGACCCCGTGCTGGGCCGCATGAACCAGGTAGACCCTTTGGCCGACCGGTACAGTTCCTTCTTTTTACATCCTGAGTTAATGAATGCTTCAACATCCTTTATGAACGGTTCAGTTGCAACTTGTTAGAGAATTAGAGTATAGGGATTTGACTAAGGCGTGTAGTTA
>JAEUUB010000462.1 GCA_016787745.1 Cyclobacteriaceae bacterium | reverse complement strand
AAACCTTCCATTATCTGGTTTGGTCACTCGAGTTATTTGATCAGTATCGACAATAAAAGAATACTGGTCGATCCGGTTTTTAGCCAGCGGCCTTCCCCCGTTCAGTATGCAGGCTCAAAGGCCTTTACGGGGGCCATGGTGTATTCAGCCGAAGATTTTCCTGAAATTGATGTGTTGATTATTTCGCACGACCATTACGATCATTTGGATTATAACACCATCTTAAAACTGAACGCAACCGTTAAAAAGTTTTGCGTTCCCATGGGCGTTGGGCAACACATAAGCAGATGGGGCGTTGCGGAAGCTAAAATTACGGAGTTTGACTGGTGGCAATCAGCTGAAATTTTTCCCGGGTTACAAATAACCTCCACTCCGGCACGCCATTTTTCCGGTCGTGGGTTTACGCGCAACAAAACGTTGTGGTCTTCTTATGTACTTCAATCCAGCGAAACAAAAATATTTATTGGTGGGGATTCCGGCTATGACGATGCCTTTAAGGAGATAGGAGAAAAGTACGGCCCGTTTGATATAGCCTTTTTAGAATGTGGGCAATATGATCAGCAATGGCCTTACATACACATGATGCCGGAGGAAACTGTACAGGCGGGGGTTGATTTAAAAACTGAAATTCTGATGCCTGTGCATTGGGGAAAATTTGTATTGGCCAATCATCCTTGGAAGGAGCCCATTCAGCGCGCGAAGAAGCATGCCGAGACATTGCAAATAAAAATTACCACACCTCGAATTGGTGAGCCCATCATTCTGGGCGGTGAAATTCCAAATTCGGAATGGTGGAATCATGTTGATTAGTTGGGCATCCGGAAGAATTCTCCTTTGCGCACTAACCAATATTCATTTGGATTTCTCTTTGGCCATTGGCTTAGATTAAAGGCAGACGTACCTACTGTGCTGCCTTTAAAAATATAAACGCGCAATGCCTTGCCTTTATTGGTCCAGGTGAGGGGTTGATCTTTCTCACAAATCTCGGGCATACCTTTGTTGCTTATTATAAAAAATGCATTGCCATCGCCAAATACTAAAGCATTACCATCCTTATCCATGCAAACGGCTGTGCGCTCATCCACACCAATGCCTTTCGGCTGTTTAATTTTATAATCCCTGGCCATGCGTGCCATAAAGACAACGTGTCTTCCTTCCCGTTCACGTTGCGAATAATGTTGATCGGCAATAGTGTTTTCCAGAAAGGGCAATTGAATAAAACTTTTGGAAATACTAACAGTTCTGGTATAGGGATTTAACAAAGCATCTTTTGAATGAGCCGTATCGTGCTGAGCATCAAAAATAAAATTACTTAACACCGCACAACCCGCACTGGTGCCACCAATCGGAATTTTCTTTTCGTTGATAAGATAGTGAATAGCTTCCGAGACCTCCGAATCTTTCCAATAGTTTACATAATTCCATTGATCACCCCCCGCGATAAACAGAGCTTCCGCTTCGCGAATGCGCTGGCCTACTTCCGGGCTCATGGCTTTTTCGCGCGAGTCAATCAATAACGTTTCTACAGAATTAAGCCCACCCATGTCGTAGAGGTAGTCGTTGTAGCCGGTTGAGCCCGAAGCCCGAATGATAATAAAATCGCCCCCGCCAGCGCGCGCAATCATCCACTTCATGGCGGTGTCCTGATCTTTTCCTCCTCCAGCCAAAACAAATCCGGCTTCTGTTGAAGTATTTACATCGGCTTCGGAACCACGGATGCCCAGGCTAACCTGCAACAGACTGATTGATTGTTGTCCTACGCAGAGAAAAGGAACAAAACCAAAAAGCAAAAGTTTCAAACAATGAGTAATCGGCCCGTGCATGGTGGATAGTAAAAATGGCAAATTTTAGTTTACTTAAATGCTTATTCCAGGAAATAACTTTATAGCAGAGCGGATGCGATTGGTTTTTATAGCCTTTCTACTGGTGACAGCTTTTTCACTAGCGGCCCAAGTCGAGAATGAACGAGTACGTACCCGTGAAGTGAATTACACCCAGTACGATCAGCTAACAGCCACCTTGCCTTATGCGGGGGATAAAATAAAAGCGGCAAAAAATTTATTAACTCTCTCAGATAAACTATTTACCGAAGTAGATGAAGAATATTTTACCACCCGCAAAATGGTTTCAATCTATTTTGAACAGGGCGGAGAAATTTTTAGAGCGTATGAGCTAATTCAACAAGCTATTCTGGCCTACGATAAAAATTATCCCTTTTATACCCGGGGGTATGCCACGCTAAATGATGAGTCCATTTTGTATGCTTATTTGGATTTAAGCAGGCTTCATCGATCTCAAAATCTTTTTGAGAAAAACGTAAAATATCTGGAGAGTAAAACCTCCGTGCTGGAAACCAGTTCTACGTATATCCGGCAAATGTTTTACAGCGAACTTGGTCAAAGTCTGATTGGAACCGAACAATATGCGGAGGCTGTAAAGGCAGGCCTTCAGCTTAAGGACTTAACGGAATCCGGAGCCTTGAAAATGAATCTGCAATCCGCAGATGAGTTGTTTAAAATAAAGGACGATTATCCCCAGGAGACCAAGGACCAATTATTAAAAGCCAAGGCCGAGTATGTGAAAACCATGGCAGCAAGTCAGGAGTCACTCCTGTCAAGCCAACGAATGAGTTACAATCAGATTTTATCGCAAGCCTATTTCAATCAGTATCTCTTTGAGGAGGCCATTCCGTATGCCCGGGCGTTGGTGGATGAATTAAGTAAAATGATGACGTATTCTGAGGCAGCGATGCAAACCGCGCAACAACAGGTAAAGGACTCTCCGTATCTGGCGGATTCTATAAAACAACAGGTAAAGGAAGGAGCAGAGTATATGAAGCAAGTTAGTAAAATAGGGGGCTCAGCTACTCAATTGGTGATAGCAGCATTTAAAGCAAATCAGAAAGCATTGGCTGTACAGTATGCACACGGGGCTTTTGAAAAGGCCATGTTGCTACAGCTAAATCATGATTTTGTAAATGCTGAAAAACAATATCAGCTAACCTTTTCCATGCTGCAAAAATTAAGCGCAACATCAAAACTTTATAATTCGGTAGGTGAAATTTATCGCAAAGGATTTCTTCCATTTTACCTCAACCTGCAGGTGCAGGCAACCCGTTTGCCGGAAGCGTATAAGGAAAGTAAAGATTTAATTGAGGGGGAAGAGAAACTTTTGAAAGCCAGCTTTCAATTTTATTCAGAAAATGAAAAAAAGGAATTCTTTAAGTCCTATACACAAAAGCTGAATCGGTTTTATTCCCTCCTTATGTTGATGACCGAGAAGGGAGATGACCGCACGGGTGAAATTCTTGATAAAATTCTGCAGACCAAGGGGGTTATTCTGGATGCCACCCGCGAGCAGGAAAAGCAACTTCGAAAGCTGAATGATCGTGTTGCACTTGCCCAGGTGGCGGAAATCAAACGGCTGAGAGATAAGCTGGCCTCTTACTATCAGCTTAGCTTAAAGAATCCTACGCCTGCGTTGGCGGATTCCATTAATAGCACTTCCATTCGGATAAGCGATCTGGAACGAACGGTTAACAAAAAACTCGGAACCACCAATTTGTTAACGTCTGTATCCTGGCAACAGATTCAGGCGAAATTAAAGAAAGAGGAAGTTTATTTCGAGATTCTCCGGCTACAGCGCGATTACTTTGAGTTTGATAAACCGGCCGTTCAATATTGGGGCTTTGTTATTAAACCAGGCGTGGGCAAACCTGCCATGTTTTTAATCAGCGAAGGAGATGCGTTTGATGGGCGCGGATTAAAAAACTATCAAAACAGAATGCGTGGATTGCTGGAAGACAAAGAAAGTTATCCCCTGTATTGGGCGAAGCTCAGCAAGCAAGCCGGTGAAGCAAAAGCGGTATACCTGAGTGGCGATGGCGTTTATCATATCCTCAATCCATTAACCCTTCAAAATCCAGCAACGGGAAAATACGTATTGGATGAAGTGATCCTTCGATCGGTTTCCACTGGGCGTGATTTATTACTGAACTCTGAACCAACGCTTACCCCTGGCACGCTTGTGTTGGTGGGGAATCCGATCTTTGACATGAATCGCAAGGAAGGATCAAACGTTTATCAGCGCAATGAAGTGGCCCCCATTGAATCGGAAGAGATTACGCGCAGTGGAATTGCGAGACTTCCGGGAACGCAAAAGGAAATTGATTTGATTGAGGAACTGGCGGCTTCGCGGCAATTGAAAACACAGGTACTTACGGAAGGCAATGCGACTGAATCCAAGGTGAAGAGTTTGCAAAATCCAGGTATACTGCACCTGGCCACGCATGGTGAGTTCGATCAGCGCACACGCGTGGATAGTTATCTAAAATCAAAATTGATCTTAGCCGGTGCTGCGGATGGGGAGCCTTTCTCTATGGAGGACTACACCCGATATGAAGATGGATTTCTTACTGCGTATGAAGTTACTCAGTTGGGATTAGCGCATACGCAACTGGTTGTTTTGTCGGCCTGCGAAACAGGATTGGGAGAAATCCAAAATGGCGAGGGCGTTTGGGGTCTTCAACGAGCTTTCCAATTGGCGGGTGCTCAATCTATTATGGGCTCCCTGTGGAAAATCAGCGATGAGGCAACGGTAACTTTTATGGAAACTTTTTATCAAACGTACTTTACCCGAAATGATATTCAGGCTGCCTATCGCGAAGCCATGCAGGTTACCCGCAAAGCATACCCCCATCCTTATTTTTGGGGTGCGTTTACACTCCGTGGAATGAATTAAGTTTTTCTATTGTAAGGTCTGAGTTAAATCGAATGCTTTCGTTGTATCTTTGACCTACAATACCACCTATTATGACACTTCAACAAAGATTTAGTCCGGACGATCTGGAACGGATTAAGAAAGCTGTAAAGGAAGCCGAAAGTAAAATATCGGGAGAAATCGTTCCGGTATTTGTAGAAAAGAGCAGCAATTACACCATTGCCAACTACCGGGCCGCTTTGATTGGCGCTGCAGCCGTTTTCTTTTTGATTGTAATCTTTGATCGGTATGTTCCGACTCTGGCGGTTTACGATCCGGTATTAATTTTTGCATTGGTCATGCTGGGTGGATTTATTGGCGCATTGAAATCGCATTACATAAATTTTGTTAAGCGCCTGATGTTAAGCCAGTCGTACATGGATATGGCTACCCGCAGGAGAGCCGAAACTGCTTTTTTAGAAGAAGAAGTTTTTAATACGCGTCAGCGTACAGGCATTATGATTTTTATTTCCTTTTTCGAACATGAGGTAATTGTAATGGCCGATAAAGGCATCAGCAAAGTGGTAGATCAAAAAGAGTGGGATTCCATCGTGCGTAAAATTATTGATCATGTAAAGCAAGGTAAAATTGTAGACGGCATTGAAGCCGCCATTTTACGATGTGGTGAGATTTTGTTGGAGCGGGGCTTTGTCATTACAGCCGATGATGTGAATGAACTAAAAGATGATTTACGAATTGAATAACAGAGTTTGCAGATGAATCTTCTTTTAAAAGGCAGAATGAAATTTTCCTTCCTTCTTTTTTTCTCTTTCCTTCTTCTAACTCCGGCAGCAGCCCAGCGCAGCATTCCTGCTCATGGAGGCATTTGGGTGCACGATGAGGCTGGGGTTCTTTCAGCCGGGGCAAAAGCGCAGTTGGAAGCACTGCTTAAGGCAGAACGAGACTCAACCTCTAATCAGATAGCTGTTTATATTATTCCTTCGCTCGATGGAGAGGATATTGATGACTATGCCGTACGTGTTTTCAAAGAGTGGAAGTTGGGCCAGGAGAAAAAGGATAACGGTGTTTTGTTTTTAATTGCAATGGAAGATCGCCTGATGCGAATAGAAGTAGGGTATGGGTTAGAAGGAGTTCTTACCGATGCGCTTTCAAGTCGTATAAATAGAAATGAAGTGGCTCCTTATTTCCGTCAGGGAAATTATGAGGCGGGCATTCAGGCAGGCACATTCGCTATCATAAAAACAATCTCCGGAGAGTATGTTAATGATGCCCCTCCGGTTGCCAAACGAAAAAAGAAATCTCCCTGGAGCACCATTATATTTATTGTGTTGATGATTTTGTTTATGTCGCGAAGAAACAGAGGGGGCGGCTCGGGCATGGGCGGCTATTGGACTGCGGCTATGATGGGCTCCATGTTAGGAGGTTCAGGGCGGGGTTCAGGCGGATGGGGCGGTGGTGGCGATTTTGGCGGGGGTGGATTTTCAGGCGGAGGCGGATCAAGTGATTCGTGGTAAAGGAAAGAGGATAATATGAATTGATTATGCGAGCGAAATTTTTAATATACGCTTTACTGATTTCGTTTTCTGCGTTAGCGCAGAAAGCAGTTCCCGAATTATGGAACATGCGCGTGCATGACGATGCGCATGTTTTAAAACAAGAAACCATTGATGCCTTAGAGAAGCGGCTGGAAGCGTATGAGGATTCAACCTCCAACCAGATTGCTATTTTAATTTTGAATACACTGGACGGAGAATCCATTGAAGAATACTCCTTACGGGTTGCAGAAAAATGGGCCTTGGGTCAGAAAGAAAAAGATAACGGGGTATTGCTGCTTATTGCCGTAGACGATCACGCCATGCGCATTGAAGTAGGGACCGGCCTGGAAGGCGTGCTTACCGATGCGCTCTGCAGCCGGATTATCCGCAACGAAATGGCCCCCGAGTTCAGAAGGGCTGATTTTGATTCGGGAGTAACGGCTGCGATCAATTCAATTATTGCCGGCATTGGTGGGGAATACCGAGGAGATGATGCCAGCGATATAACCGAACTTACGCTAACCGCCCGGGTACTTATTGGTCTGGCGATCTATGCCTTCCTGGGCATCTTTGCTTTCTTTGCCTTGCTCATTCAGGATCGCTGGGGTTGGTTTATGTATATATTTCTGATTCCTTTTTTTTCCATCTTCCCGGCCTTTGTTTTCCCTTTGCGTTTGTGGTATGTTCCGGGATTATCCTTCATACTTATTTTTCCGATTATCAAGTGGATGGTTATGCAAAGCGCGTGGGGAAAAAATATGGGGAAAAAATTTGCAAGTGGTGGTACAGGATCGGGATCAGGATCAGTGCGCAGCTCTAGTTCAGGAAGTTCCTGGAGTTCAGGCAGCAGCGGAAGTAGTTTTTCCGGAGGGGGTGGTAGTTTTGGGGGTGGCGGAAGCAGTGGCGGTTGGTGAACGGAATCGCTTCGTAAAGCACAACCATTTACATTAGCTCAAAATACTTACTAAAATTAGTGAGCACCTCGTCATTGGCTGCATCGATTTCTGCCAACCGGATTGTGTCTTCCTCGAATTGAAACGTGTATCCGCCATCATAAGGGAAATAGGTGTAACTGGTAAAGGTTAAAATACGCCCCGCTTCAATCTTGTAATTATCAAAATCAAGAAATTCAGTAATCACTCTTATTTTCTGGCCGGCAATCAGGTCGTTGATATGGTTTACCATGTTTTTATTTTAGTTTAGATTAAAGTTACTTATTAATACATTTACTCTCCTGTAAAGTTTAAGTCTAACTCAATAATTCCAACCATTATGGTATCCATACGCAAGTGCCTCGTATTGATTCTTTTCTTTTTTCTGATAGAGTCAATTGTTATCGCCCAGGGTACGCGACTTTTGCGTCAACCTTCGTTGCAGGGTAATCACATCGCATTCTCGTATGGTGGCGACATCTGGATTACAGAATTAAATTCTCAAAAAATAATACGACTAACCAGCACTCCGGCCGTGGAGAGTAACCCCCACATCTCACCGGATGGCAAGTGGGTGGCGTTTAGCTCAAACCGATCGGGAAATTATGCGGTATACATTGTTTCCGTACAAGGAGGCACACCTAAGAGATTAACCTGGCACCCCAGTGCCGCACTCACACGAGGATGGAGTGCAGATGGTAAGCAGATATTGTTTGCTTCTTCAAGAGAAACGGCACCCACTGGCTTCGATAAATTGTGGATGGTGGCAGTCGAAGGCGGGCCTTCTGCATTATTAACAAATCAATGGGGTGCGGATGGATCGTTTTCACCAGACGGAAAGCAAATTGTTGTTGACCGGGTCGATCGATGGGATGTTGAGTGGCGCAATTACCGGGGTGGGCAAAACACTCCGCTTGTAATATTGAATTTAGCCGATCAAACAGAGAAGCTCATACCCAACGAATCCACAGTGGATATTCAACCGTTGTGGTTGAATGACAAAATCTATTTTTTATCAGATCGCGATTGGACTTCCAATATCTGGAGTTACACACCGGCATCCGGAGAGTTGAAACAAATTACACACGTAACAGGGTCCGACATTAAATGGCTAAGTGGACATGGAAACAAACTCGCCTTTGAGCGTGACGGATCTTTGCATTTGCATGATTTAACAACTAATGAAACCACGCAGCTATCTATAACTATTCAGGCAGATTTCCCGTGGGCGGAAACCAAATGGGAAGATGTAACCAAAAACGTACGTGCAGTTTCGTTGTCGGCAACTGGCAAACGCGCTATTATGGAAGCCCGTGGCGAAATTTTTACTA
Source organism: Cyclobacteriaceae bacterium (assembly GCA_016787745.1). GTDB lineage: Bacteria > Bacteroidota > Bacteroidia > Cytophagales > Cyclobacteriaceae > ELB16-189. Next base: position 472 of record JAEUUB010000462.1, on the reverse strand, counting down.
TCCCTGTTGAACATGGCGATGCAAGGAACATGACTCTAAGTTCAGGGGCAGCCGATCACGCTCCGGTTTGGTCACCCAAAGGAAATGAAGTTGCCTGGTTTTCGGATGCAGACGGAAAGGGCTATGCGTTGATGATTGCCTCGCAGGATGGATTGACAAAGCCGAAAAGCATCTCCATTGGCGAATCTAAAATGGCGTGGGAACCCGCATGGTCGCCCGATGGAAAGTACATAGCCTTTGATGATGATGATGTACGGATACGCCTCGTTGAGATTGCAACCGGAGTTATTAAAACAATTGATGTAGGGGGCGTCAATATTGAGAGAGGAGATCTGGGATTAACCTGGTCCCCCGATTCCAAATGGTTGGCTTACGCGAAATCGGGATCAAATAACTTCAAACAAATTTTTGTTTGGTCAGCGAAAGATAACAGCACACATGCCATAACGAATTCCTTTGCGGATTCACACTC
>JAEUUB010000461.1 GCA_016787745.1 Cyclobacteriaceae bacterium | reverse complement strand
GATGAAATAAATTCGGTGTACATTAAATCGGCACCGCCTTCTTTGCAAACCGCGCGGAAAGGCGGATCACTCACATCCTCCATAGGAGCAAGTAAAAGCGGAAATTCTCCAAGTTGTATGTTGCCTATGCGTACCAAATTTGATATTTAATCTAAATCTGCGTTGTTTGCGTGCACAAAATTAACGCTTTTGTTGAGATGTCTGAACTGACGGGGATTTCCAACCGACATCCTCTATTATCTGTAATTTTCATTTTGTTCACCATGGCTATTGGCTTCATCGTGATCGGACCCTTGCTGGGCTTCCTGATTGCACTGCCATTCTACGATGGAAGCCTCTTTGAACTGACAGAAAAAATTTCGGACCCAATAAATAATCCTGAAATCAGGTTAGCCCTTGTGATAATACAAGGAAGTGCCACTTTATTCGGATTAATCCTAATTCCGGCTCTCTATTTACTTTCCATGGAAAGAGTAAATCCGGTTCAATGGCTTACATCCAAAACAACTTCGGGGTTGATAATTCTTGTAACGACTGGCCTGGTTTTGTCATTTATGGCTACCAACTCGGTATTTATAGAGTGGAACTCAACTTTTGTATTCCCCGAATTTTTGAAAGATTTTGAACACTGGGCCCGCGAGCGTGAAGATCTTGCTGAAAAGCTTACCAAATTCTTTGTCACTTTCGATTCGGACGGTGAGTTTTTGTTGGGGGTATTTGTAATTGCTTTTTTACCTGCCATTGGTGAAGAGTTGGTGTTTCGTGGCATGCTGCAACCCGAACTATACCGCGCCACCGGAAACCATCATGCTGCCGTGTGGATTTCGGCCATCATATTCAGTGCCTTTCACATGCAGTTTTTCGGTTTTGTACCGCGCCTGTTTTTAGGGGCACTGTTTGGATATCTCTATGTATGGTCAGGCAACTTACTTTTACCCATGGTGGCGCATTTTGTAAATAACGGGTTCTCGGTGTTGATGATGTATCTCTACCAGAAAGGAACAATACCCATTGATATGGAAGCTCCCGAAGCAGCACCCTGGCCTCTGGTACTTATTTTTACCGCCCTTTTCTGCGCATTGCTTTACTACTTCAAAAAGTATCATCAATCAACTAATCCTACCGCGGTGTGACGGCACTCAGTAAATTCAACAATCTTACACAACGACTGATCACCGCTTTTCTGGGCGCTGCGGGCATTGTCTTTGGCATTATGTTCAGCGAATGGACGTATCTGATCGTGTTCTTCATCATCTGTCTTTTTTCGT